>NZ_JACJEZ010000010.1:0-114521 GCF_014164365.1 Pseudoalteromonas sp. SG43-6 | reverse complement strand
AATGCTTTTAGCCGCTTCCTTAGCAAACGCTTCGAGTTCTTCTTTATTCATGTTCATCGCCTAATCCTTAAACTCTTGATAGAGTAAATTATGATAGGCATTTACACAAAATTAGTTACATCCTCTCGCAAACTCGCAAACTCGCAAACTCGCACTCCTTATAAGTGAATGCAAACTCGTACCTTTATAAAAGATAAGCAAACTCGCAAACATTGACAATGCTGTGCACTCTTGCCACTGTTATACAAAGCAATAATTAAGGAGTGTTAATTGTGTCTAATTGGGTTGAAGCGAGTGTTAAAGATATTGTTTGGTGGACTGATACGTTATTTAGTTTAATTGTGAATGCCGATGTGGAGCCGTTTAAAGCAGGTCAGTTTACTAAGCTTTCTATGATGATGGATGAAAAACGTATTGCACGGGCTTACTCTTACGTAAATGCACCAAGCTCTCCCGATTTAGAGTTTTATCTTATTAACGTGGCAGATGGCTTATTATCACAACAATTAGCCAAGCTTAAACCCGGCGATACGGTGATGATTGAAAGCCGCGCCAGTGGATTTTTTACTATTGATGAAATCCCCGCCAGTGAACAGTTATTTATGCTTAGCACCGGAACCGCAATTGGGCCGTTTTTATCCATTTTAGAGCAGCCTGATGTGTGGCAGCAATTTAAGCACGTTACCTTAGTGCATGGTGTGCGTTTGAATGCAGATTTAAGTTATCAAGCAAAAATCGCGCAGTTACAGCAGTATCCGCAATTGAGTTATTTGCCCGTAGTGAGTCGCGAGCAGGCAATTGTCGGCTTAGATGGGCGCATTACTGATCGAATCGCCGATGGCACTCTATTTAAGCATTGTGACAGTGTAGTTAGCCCGCAAAATAGTCAATTTATGATCTGCGGTAATCCACAAATGGTTAAAGACACCAGCGCATTATTAACCGAACAAGGCTACACTCGCAATCGTCGTCGGGAGCCTGGGCAAATCACCGTTGAGCAGTATTGGTAAAAAGCTATCGCGATCCGGTAAATTTTGTTATTTTAGAGTTTCTTAAATTACTCAGGAACAGTATGAAACCGTTATTTTTTTTAGTAAGTTTGTTACTTGCGTGGCAATTATTAGCAACTGCAGCTGAAGTAGTTGAACCACCGACTAAAACTGAAACAAAAGCAGCTGAATTACCTGCTGCAGTAAAAACGACTGACACTAGCGCTGGTGAAGAAAAGTCAGTGCAGAGTAAAGCCTCAGCTAAATCAACTGAGGTTGAATTACAAGATAGCCCTGCGGTGATCACTTTAACCCCGCAAAATGAGCAATCAGCTGAACCTGTGAATGTTGAACCAACACAGCCAATTAAAACAGACACCAGCAAACCAAGCGAGCCTGAAGTTGATACCAGTAAGGTACTTGGCACCGAAGCGGCAAAACCTGCTGAGCTTCCTAAAACGCAACAAGAAAAACAGCTTGCAGTCGCACAAGCAGAGCAAGCGGTGATCCAAGCTAAAGAAGCGCTAACACTCAAGCAACAAGTTAAAGCCAAACAGTCACGCGAATCGTTAGCCGTTATCGAGCAATTAATTAAGGCGTACAACGCCAGAAATATCGACGCATTTATTAGTATGTATGATGAAAATGTAGAGTTTTATGCCTTTCCAAATGAGTTACTGTTTAAGGGCAAAGAAAAACTGATTGCCCGTTACGGGATAATGTTTAAAAAATTAAAGTGTATAAAATCATCCCCAATTAAACGCATTGTACACGGTAATATCGTTATCGATCATGAACTGTCAGAAACCTGTTCAACAGATCCAAATGTAGTTGATAAGCGCGGGGAGTTAATCTCTAGCTATCAAGTTGAAAACGGCAAAATAACTAAAGTGCTCTTTTTTAGATAGAGCATTAATAGGCAGATTATATAGGCAAATAAAGGGGCCGCGACGAGTATGGACATTAGTGATGATAAAAAAATTAAGTTACTTTATCGTGTAGAGCCTGGCTGTTTAGGACCAACAGGTGCGCAAACAATTGAACGCTTTTGCGATTATGCTAATCAGCAATTGGTTGCCCCTTATTTTGCTTTGTACCACTTTACCCCGCGGTTTGATAAAACTAAAGCCGAGCGCGAATACAGTATTAATGCTCGGCTGTTATCTGATCAGCATGCACAGGCATATCTAGCGCACTTTAAAACCAACAAAGATGAGTTTGAGGAGCAACTCGATGAACTACTCACTCAAGCAATAGAAAGCTTCTTAGAACGCTAATCATTGTCGCCAGATACAATCGCATTAAAGCTGCTATTGTCGTGCAAACTGGCAAATGCACTTTCATGCAATAGCTCATTACGTAAGTTGGGTGAATACTCCAACGACATTTTAATATCGGCCAACGCATCAGCGTGTTTATGCGTCAACGCATAGGCACATGCACGTTGCCAATAAGCGTAGCCGTAGTCACTGTCTATATCCAAGGCTTGGTTACACAACTCTATCGCCTGAGCTGTTTCATTAAGCTCTAGTAATGCATCGGCTTTATAAGCGATAGCTTCAACATCTTCGGGTTTACGTTTTAAAATCTCATCAAATATTTCGATCTTATTGGCTATATCGCTTTCTAAATTAGCGCGCATCCATAAAGAGTGGACTTCATTAGTAACAGATATTTTTTGTTGGTTACTTAAAATTTCTTCAGAGCGCTCGCGTAGCTTTTCTTCAAATGTATTCAACCGTGCTTCGTATTCATTAGTGATCACGCTGACACGGGTATTTACAATATCTTCTACTTTGTTTTTTACATCACGTAACGAGTTCCAACCAACCAGTACCAAAATAGAGGCTGTGGCAGTGATGATAAAAAATACATTATTAATTGTATCAGTGGTGTAAGTCAGTGCGCGATCAGCGGTATCAAGCTGAGCATGAGTGACTTGTTTGGTAACGTCTTCACGTAGTTTTTGCTGATCTTGGCGTACCGCTTTGAGTTCATCAAGAATATAGCGTTCCATCAAGGGTCTGTACATCGGCTCTTGGAGTTTTTTGAGTGCCTGTTTTTGATGTTGCAGGTTGGGTACAGCGCGAGACTCTTGTGCCTGTGCCTGAGCTGCCACTAAAGTGGCAAAAAGAAGTAAAATTGATACAAAATAATGACGCATACTACTGCCTAGTCGATAAATTAAAGTGCTAAGTAAATTAATGAAACTGTAACATGACTACCTATTAGTAACTAGGGTGGGTTGATCTTTCGAGGTTGTTTTTACTGCTGTGTGCTTGGTAATCGCTGCATTGCTGTAATGGAAGAAAATGAAGCCATTAAAAACAGGCAAAAAAAAACCAGCTCTAAGAAGAGCTGGTAAAACTGCTTAAACAACATAAAGTCGTCAGGGATATCAACAGGAGTGAGTGTTCATAATAACCAAACATATCTGAACAACGTCTTAATATTTAAAGCATTATAATTGTTGAGGTAGGATTTAATTTCATCAACTAAACTAAATTGATGACCATAGTTTGGGGAAGGTGTATTCAATGCGGCAACAGCTTGTGCAATTACTTTATAAAGTGTCTACTTCATCAGCGTTAGATGATGGCTATATAGAGCTTGCAGAACAATTAATTGTAAATGCCATTATTGATGGCTTAAATAATACGCGTGCTAGCATCTGGTTATTTAATAAAGATAATACCGAGTGTCATTGTCAGTTACTGTTTGACCGCGCGAACAACAATGTAAACCAAAGCCTCATATTATCACGTGAGAACTATCCGGCTTATTTTTCTGCGTTAGATACTCAGCGCGTGATCATTGCTAATAATGCGCATACTGATCCCGCTACCTTTGAATTTTCAGAGCATTATTTAACGCCTTTAGGAATAAAATCAATGTTGGATGCACCGATCCGATTCAAAGGAGAAATGATCGGTATTTTTTGTTGTGAACATACTGGCAGTTTTAGGCAATGGGAGGATGATGAATGCACTTTTTTGAGTGGACTTGCTGATCTTTATGGCCGCGCATTGTCGGCGCAAGAAAGTCGTTTAGTTAAGCAACAATTAGAAGTTGCCAATCATCGCCTAGAAGAGCGGGTGATTGAGCGAACGAATACCTTACAAAAAACATTGGAAGAGTTAACCGGTACCCAAGAAAAGCTAATTGAAGCGGAAAAAATGGCCGCATTAGGAAACCTAGTGGCAGGTGTTGCCCATGAAGTAAACACGCCAATAGGTATGCCGTTACCGCCAATAGTTCGGCAACAGATAATCTTAAACAACTAACTCAACAGCTAAATGACAACACATTATCGAAAAGCAATTTGCAAAAATTTGTCGCGCATATTAATGAGTGTTTAATCATTGCCAGTAGTAATCTTGATAGAGCCGCAGCATTGATCTGTAATTTTAAACAAACAGCGGTCGATCAATCTTCTCTTGATATTAGCACCGTGAAGTTAAATGACTACTTAGCTAATACAATACATAGTCTCACCCCATTAACCCGCAGCCACAAAGTAACCACCACAATTGAGTGCGACAAAGCATTAACGCTTATCACAGTGTCGGGGGCTTTAAGCCAAATTATTATGAACTTGGTGAGTAACAGCTGTGTGCATGGCTTTAAAGATCGCGAAGATAATCATATCAATATAGCCGTTCACCTAGATACCCAGCAACACACTTACACATTACGCTATAGCGATAACGGCCACGGTATGAGCAAGGACGTATTACAAAGTGTGTTTGAACCCTTTTTTACCACCACTCGTGGCAATGGCGGCAGCGGTTTAGGTATGGCGATTGTTTATAACCTTGCCACCCAAGCTCTTCAGGGCGATGTAAAAATACATAGTCAGCCAGAGCAAGGTATTACCGTCACTTTTACTTTTCCACTGAGCCTGAGCTAGCTATATTTGATAAAACTCAGAGTTTTAGCATGATACTCAAACAATTTGCTCGTAAAGAATACGGTCATTGTTGAGTAAATATTCTGGTGACAGGGTAACTTAAACCGCTACTGCCTGAGGACCAGCTTAAAGGTGAGTTGTTTACTTAGCTGTAGCTAACAAGCTAGCGCTGACTGGATACCTTAACTCCCTCTGTTTTTACTTAGGGACGAGGTTATCAATCTCGCGCCTAATTAAGTGGCAACCATCACGAGCAGTCTTTTGGTGGTAAGGGGCGAGATAAAACGTAATATGCGCTGCCACCGATAAAAAGCGCGACAACAGTTGCCAGTAATAAAGAAGGTTGCGCGCTTAGGTAAAATAATCCATACCCAACAGCCATACCTAAACTGGCCATTACTTTTGCCGACTTAGAAATAGCGCCATGGGCTTGCCAATTGATTAGTGTTTTACCAAAGCGAGGGTGATTAATTAACCAAGATTCAAAGCGCTTTGATGAACGGCTAAAACAAAAAACAGCACCAATAAGAAATACTGTTGTTGGCATTATCGGCAAAAAAGCACCGACAATCCCCATTACGGTTAACACGAAGCCACTTAATAAATAAGTCACTTGCTTAAATTTACTAATAACTAACATCGAGTTTTTCTTACCTGTACGCTTCATACTTTATCGCTTAATTTTAATGCACTTGCAGCTCACGTTTTACTTAAACAAATACACAATCAACAGCACTACGAACCAAACTAAAAGCATCGCGAGCGCCATTAATTGCGAGTGTCTGTTGTTCTTTAGTTAATTCAACCGTATTTAAAGCCGTTGTAAAATCTTGCCATGATTGCCCGCGGCCAATTGTTGCTGGTGCTAAATGCGAGGCACCAAATTCTTCTGATAAGCCAATACGTTTTGCTGCTTTTAATAAATACTCAGCGCCTAAATTAGACCCCTCTGATACATAAAGCCAACCCAGTGAGGCTGGGTAGTCAACCGGCACTAAGTTAACGCTGGTTGTTACTTCACTCAGATCGACGTTAATATCGCGTAAGTCTTGTTCAAGATGGCTTAGGCGCTGCCGTGTTGGCAGATCGCTCACTAAGCGGCTTAAATTAGTATCGCTATAAAGAGGGGCAATAGCCAAATGAAATCGATATTGAACTTCTAAAAATAAAGCATAACGGTCTAAACTTGCAAACGGTCGCTTAGTCATAATCGTTTTATCAAGGTTATCGTGAATAGTCGTGGTATTGAGTTTAAATAGTGTTGTTAATGAAGGCGTATTAATCTCATTGTTAACATGTTGGTCTGCAATCATTGTATGTCCTTAGTTTTATATTTCAGTAATTCGTAATAAGCACAGCAAGTAGCTGTTAATGAATAAAAAATGCCACAGGCACGGCCATTTTTATTGGGTTCCCTGTAACTTCTTCTGGAGGGACGGGCAAGGGCTCAGCACGTCTAACTAATTCGATGACCTCATTATCTAATGCAGCTATTCCGCTTGCTTTAAATAATGTGACATCTAAAATATTACCTGCTCTGTCCATGGTAAAACTCACCCAAGGAACACCTTGTTGGCGCCTTAACTTTGCCATTCGTGGATAGCGCTTTTTTCGTTCTAGGTGGATCTGAATAGCACTTTGCCATAGTTGTTTAGCTGTACTTTGCTGTTCACTTAAAGCACCTTTTACCGGACCAGATGCGACTGTTGACTCTTTCACTGGAATAGCCAAAGGAGCACTACTTTGCTCTACCAAGTGTTCACTGGCTCCTGTTATGCTGGTGTTATCAGGCAGCGGAGTCGGTTGTGGATCTTGCTCTTGTTGTTGATTAGATTTCTCTACTGGTTTACTTGGTGCTGGCTCAGGTTGTTTATCGCTAATGGTAAAGTCAGATTTGCTTTCGAGTAATGGCTTTACCAAGGGTTTATCTATTGTTGTTGTCGGCTTGCTTACCTGCCGCTTTACTGGTGCTGACTCTTGTTGCGCAGGTCCGACAGGAAGTGCCGATGGCTCCGCTTTGGGGGCTGCCACAATATTGACTTCAAACACCTGCGGTGAAGCTTGCATGGGTACGATATTGTTATGCTCTGTCGGCATTAAAAAATAACCCGCAATGGCGGCATGAAGCATCGCGGCGATAAAAAAAGCGCCTACAACATGCCAACGCACCAAGTGAGAAGCGCTGGTATCGTTTCCTGCGAATAAACTCACTGGGCAACATCCGTTTCATGTTCAAGACCGACTAAAGCAACTTGTGAGTAGCCGGCTTTAGTTAATTGATTCATTAATGCCATGAACTGACCATATTCAACTTTGCTATCTGCACGAATCAAAATTTGCTGCTGTGTTTCAATACCATGTTGTTTTAGTGCTTGCGCCAAATTTTGTTGGTTTATTTTATCTCCCTCGCCAAGTATTAAAGTAAGGTCTTGTTGTAGAGTAAGGTAAGTTGGAACATCACTTTTCGGTTGGGTTGGTGCCGCAACAGCAGGCAACTTAACTGGCACACTGACAGTGGCTAATGGGGCCGCCACCATAAAAATTATTAGCAACACCAGCATCACATCAATAAACGGAGTGACGTTAATCTCATGCTGCTCTTGTAATTCATCGCTATCGGTACGGTTACTACTAAATGCCATTTTAAAGCTCTTTAGATACTGCATTTGCAGCGTCTTCATCGTTAAGTAGGTAGGCTATGTGTTTTGCATCAGGATGTTTTCGGTCAAGATCTCGGCTCACGAGTATCATGATCGCGGTCAGAATATCGGCTAACTGTGCTTTGTAACTGCCAATTACACGAGAAAAATGGTTGTACATAATAACGGCTGGGATCGCTGCAACTAACCCCAGAGCCGTTGCTAATAAAGCTTCTGCAATACCAGGGGCGACTACGGCTAAATTAGTTGTTTGTGTTTTAGCAATACCAATAAAGCTATTCATAATGCCCCAAACCGTACCAAACAAACCGACAAACGGTGCAACAGAGCCTATTGTTGCCAATATGCCTGTACCCTGATTCATATTTGCGCTTAGCGCTGCTTGTACACGCTCTAAACGCGCGACTAATCGCTCCTTTAAGCCTTCGTCAGTAGTAAGTCCTTCGCCAGTTAGTTGTAACTCATGTTGGGTTGCTTTTAGGAGTGTTAAGGCATCACTTTGTTGTAGTAATAAAGTGTGGTTGGCCTTTGCAAAACTTTCACTTTGAATTAAATGTTTAAGCAATTTTTTGGCATTTCGCTTAGTAATATTTAACTGTACAGATTTGAATATGCAGATAGCCCATGAGACTAACGATGCTAAAAGTAACCCGATAATTACGCTCTTCACAACCACATCAGCGCCCTTGTACATGCCGATTGGCGATAAGTCATGTTGATCAAAAGCCGCCTCGTCAACACTAACCGTGGTATTGGTGTCTGTATCAAGGTCAGATCCTACGGTTAAAGATTTAGCTGATAGCGTATTTGTATTCACCTCTGGTGTAACAGCATTACCTGTAACTTCTACTTTGGAGGCTGTTGACGGCGCCGCTTGTTGTGCGTGAACCGCAGACGTTCCACCACCCATTAAACACACAAATAACATAGTTCTTATAAACATTTTGCTCCCTAATTTTTACGTAATTTGTAAATGTGGCGATGTAACACCAACATACTAGATCAATATGCCGCATCGTTTTGATGGACAAATTATTGGCTATATAACTAATGCCGAACGAGATCCGATTTTCATCAAAAGAATAATAAATTTTTTATTAATAATGTTTGCAGAATACCCAAATTAACTTGAATAGGAATGAAAATCATTTATACTCGCGGTAAATATGCTACAGGAATAGTTAAATTTTGACTAGCACTACCGCTAACTCAGTAGGGTTTAATGCGCTCTACCAGGAACACCATGAGTGGCTTGTTCGCTGGATCGCTCGACGTACCTACAACAAAGATAATGCACAAGATCTTGCTCAAGATACATTTATGCGTTTACTTAATAAGCCCTCTTTGTATAACGAAATACAAAGCCCGCGAGCATGGCTTACAAAAGTTGCCGGAAACTTAGTAACCGATAACATTCGTCGCAAAGTTCTAGAAGAAAACTATTTATTATTTTTAGGAAGCATGCCAGAAGCAGCCTATTTTTCGCCTGAAGAGCAACTACAGCTGCTTAGTTTACTAGAGCAAATAGATAAATTATTGAGTGGTTTGAGAGCAATCGAAAAAACAGCATTTTTAATGGTTAGACTCGACGGGCTCAGTTATAAAGAAGTCGCAAAGCAACTCAAGGTGAGCCTATCATCTATTGAAAAATACATGGCGAAAGCGATGTTAGAGTGCTACACCCTTACATACTGTGATATAGAGTAAGCGATTGTGAATAATACGTGTGCACAAAAAACACCTTTACCAGAACAAGTCGTACAGCAAGCGATTGCGTGGCGTATTTGTTTAGAGTCGGGCAACGCACAGTCTGCAGATATGGCTGAATATAGGCGATGGCGGCTTGCCGATCCGATGCATGAATTAGCCTGGCAACGGATAGAAAACATGGAGGCTGCATTTGCCGGGGTGAGTAAAAAAAATGGTCGTATTGCTCACATGACCTTAAAAAAAACCGATCATGATATACAAAGCATGAGTCGTCGCCAGGCGCTAAAAAGGATCGCTGGAACCACACTAGGACTTGCCAGTGTAAGCTGGTTGGCAGACAAACAGGGGGCATGGCAATACCTTAACGCAGATCACGCAACTACCAATCAACGGCAATTATTTACGCTCTCCGATAATAGCCAGCTTTGGTTAAATCATAACAGCACTGTTGAACTGAATTTTAATGCTCACAATAGATACATTCATTTAACCCGCGGAGAAATGCAATTTATAGCTTCAGCTAATACGCAGCCTGTGCAGGTGGCGTTACAGCACGGAACTTTACTTTGTGACAGCAAACAATTTTTTGTGCGTAATGAAGCCGATCATGCTTTAGTTCAAGTTATGCAAGGCAGTGTTAAGCTCGCGCAAGCAAACGGCTTATTTACCAATCAGGCGATCAAGGCTGGCGAGCTATATAAAATTACCGTAAATTCAATGCAACAGTTAGACAATCATATATTTGACTACAGTAGTTGGACAGCAGGGCTGTTGTCAGTGCGAAATATGTCAATCAATTCTTTTTTAGCTGAACTATCTCGTTATCACCGTGGTTTTGTAAAAATTGCCCCCAGTTTAAATGACTACCTTGTCTCCGGCGTTTTTCAGTTAAATGACACTCACCTGATCCTTAAAACAGTCGCTCGTAGCGCTCGGGCAAGTGTGCATTACAGAACCCGTTGGTGGGCCGAAATTCGCTCATAACTATGTTTATTTAGTTCATCAGGAAAAAATATAAAATAATTATCATTTAGAGTTACGGGATTACTATTTTCATGCGTCATATAAGTATGCATTAAAGAAATAGGAAACCATTTATGCCCCGCGCAGCGTTAAATTTACTCATCGTAGTCACAGGTTTGTTGGTGATTACCCCTTCAGCAAGTTTAGCTGAACAAGTATCTGCAACATCACAATTAAAAATGATCAAATTTGATCTTCCCGCAGGCCAGCTTGGTGATGTACTGACTTTATTTTCACGCCAAGCGGGTGTGACTTTATCATTTGAAGAGCGTGTTGTCGGTGGTTTTTCAGTCGCTGCAATAACCGATGAAATGACCATAGAGGCAGCCTTACAAAGGCTGTTAAGCAATACCAATCTACAAGCTTTACCTGTTAGTAATAGCGCATGGCTAGTGCAACAAAAAACCACCCAAGATTTGATCACGCTAAATACCATTAATGTGCAAAGTCGCAATAGGGATCTAAAAGATCAAACCTATACCGAAGCCGCATCAGTAAACCTAATTACCCAGCAAGATATTGAACGCTTTAGAGGAACCAGTGTTGGCGATATATTTCAAGGTACACCCGGTGTTTTGATCAGCGAAAACCGTAACTCAGGCGGGCTTGATGTTAATATTCGTGGCATGCAAGGCCAAGGACGAGTACCTGTAGTGATAGATGGTAGTCGTCAAGAAACCACCGTGTATCGCGGCTATTCTGGTGTATCGAGCCGCAGTTACATTGATCCCGATTTGATTGGCTCACTTAAAATCAGTAAAGGCCCTATCATGAGTGCTGATGGCACTGGGGCGACAGGTGGCTTGGTGAGCGTTAGTACATTGTCGGCTGATGATATTGTTAAAGAGGGTGAGCTCAGCGGGTTTAGATTACGTGTTAGCGCCATCGGTAATAGCGCTAATACGCCAGAGCCAGGTACATACGCAGGGTATTATTTACCACGCAATGCCTATCGTTCACAGTGTCGCTTTTCGAGTTATTGTACTGAGCAGTACATAATGCCAGAGCGCTTTGCTCCTGAGGAGGGCATGGATAGACCCAGCTTATTTGAGTTTGCTAGTTATGCAGGCAGTTTTGCTGCCGCTAAGCATTTTCAGTGGGGCGATCTAATTGCTGCTTATGCTAAGCGCGAGCAAGGTAATTACTATGCAGGTAGTAACGGCCCTGCACCTGAAATAATTTACGCAGCCCCCGACAAACTTGCTTGGTACACCGAAACGGCGGTGTCAATGCAAGGGGCATCGCGGTTTCGTGCCAATGAACGCATCCCCAATACCAATTTTTCTAGTGAATCTTGGCTGTTAAAAAGCAATGTGTTGCTGCCCAACGATCAAAGCCTCGAAATGAGTTATATACGCTATAACAGCAGCTACGGCGAAATGATGCCATCGCAAATACGCTCTTTTGGTCAAGCAAGGCAATGGCTCGATAGCGAAGTCACTAATCAAACTTACACAGTGCGATATCGCTGGCAGCCAATCAAATATGATTGGGCTGATTTTAAAGCCAACTTTTGGCATACCGATGCACTTACCCATTTAAATACCCCTGGTGTTGGCTCAGTAGATATAGTCGATAATGTTGCTCGCAGCGATGATTATCAGCGCTTTGGAACTGATGTGAGTAATACCATGATGTTTTATTCAGCGGGCGAACTAGCGCTGAGCTATGGTGTTGCCGCACAGTATGAAGACATGGATACCGACACCCCTGAAACCGAAGGGTTCTATGCAGGGTCGCGCAGTGGTTGGCGCAAAGAATTTAGTGCTTTTACAGC
The DNA here is from genome assembly GCF_014164365.1 of Pseudoalteromonas sp. SG43-6. NCBI lineage: Bacteria > Pseudomonadati > Pseudomonadota > Gammaproteobacteria > Alteromonadales > Pseudoalteromonadaceae > Pseudoalteromonas > Pseudoalteromonas sp. SG43-6. Next base: position 102,452 of record NZ_JACJEZ010000010.1, on the reverse strand, counting down.
CATTGATTGGCAGTTTTTAACAGCATGGACACTCGAATCGGGACTGCGTTTTACGCACTTTTCATCGAAAGATAATAACCCAGTAACCATTACTAGCAACGATCCTGCTTGTGTGTCTGACGGCGCCGATGGTTGCCTAGAAGTACAGTATGAAAATAGCCACTCAGGCACAGCACCATTGGTTGCTATAAAGTGGCAGGCATATAAAGGACTGCAGTTTTATATTCGCCACAGTGAAGCTTTGCGTATGCCAAGCCTATTTGAAAGTACCTCTGGTTGGTCTGTCAGCCCCGTTTTAGATATCCCTTTAGAGCCAGAGCATGCTAAAAACCAAGAAATTGGCCTTAATTATTTAACCGACTCATTACTAACAAATAACTATAAAGTGGGCTTTAAGCTCGCCTATTTCCAAAATCATGTTGATAACTATTTAACCCGTACGCAACCCAATGCGTGGGAGCAAAAACAAGGCGGCCTCAACGATTTTTTTCGAATGCGAAATATCGACAGCCTAGATTTAAATGGCTGGGAGCTTAATTTTAGCTACGACACAAAATACTGGGTTGCTGAGCTTAGCGGCACGCATTATACCCAGATAGAAGTGTGTAATGTGGGCAGTTATGTGCGCTACTACTGTAATGATTGGGGCCTTCCTGAAAGCTATATTAATAACATGATCCCGCCAAATTGGCACGCCAGTGCTCACCTTGGCTTACGTTTATTTGAGCAGCAATTAGAAGCTGGGCTGCGTGGCACATTTATGGGAGAGCGCAACTCAATTCCTCGCTATAACGCACCTACAGGGTTTAATGAACCGGTACTTTGGCACAGTTATAACCTTTTAGACATCTACGCTAGTTATAAATTTAACGACGACACAACACTCGATTTTACCATCGATAATGTTACAGATCGTTATTACCTCGACGCTTTAAGTTTAGGTTTAGTACCTGCACCAGGAAGAACTGCACGGCTGAGCCTAACTTATAATTTTTAACTGATAACACCTATCAGCAAGGAGTACAAAAGAATGAAAAAACTATTTGGCGCAATAGCCATAGTCGGGCTTTCGCTTACTATGGTAGCCTGTGGTAGCGGTAGTGATAACAAAGACAGTACACAAACAACAGAGCAAAAACCAACAGCGGTTGTTGAGCTGCAATCGCCAGCAGAATCAGCATTCTCACTAAAGGATGGCGCGGTAAAAGTCACGCTGAATGCTGAGGCGAGTACAAGTGCAGAGGGAACAGATTTAATTTATCAATGGCAGCTCATTGAACGACCAGCAACAAGTACTGCTAATATCACCAACACCAATACCATAACAACAGACTTTACTGCAGATTTACCAGGCAATTATGTTGTGAGTTTAATTGTTAATGACGGGGCAAATAATAGCGAAGCCGCGCGTATCACGCTAAGCGCAACCAGCCCGTATCCAGTCGCAATTACTGACTCAGTCCATAGTGTTAATTTAGGCACTAATAGCGTAGGTTTAGATGGTAGCCAAAGCGTAAACCCAGCAGGTGGTACCGATTCATTACTATACCAATGGACGCTTATGGAAAAGCCCACCGACAGTGCGGGTTATTTAAATAACGCAGAGCAAAGCCAAAGTACACTGTTTGTTGATTTAGCAGGTGATTACACATTGCAGTTAGTGGTGACTCATAACGACGTAGCAAGTGAACCAAAACAAGTTGTGGTAAGCGTTTCAGAAGGTAATGCGCCACCAGTGGCTAAAGCCGACGACATAACTATTATCCTAGGCGAAGAAGCTATCTTAGATGCATCAGCCAGCATTGACCCTGAAGGGGAGCCACTACAATATCGCTGGCAATGGCCGTCACGCTCAGCAACGGATCCTGAAGATGTACCACTACCAGAGCTTACAGGTACAAAAACGGCTGTAGTGCGTTTTACCCCACAAGCTGTGGCAAGTTATAAATTAATACTATTTGTATTTGATGGCACCCGAAAAAGTGAAGAAAAAGAAGTTACAGTCACCGTCAAAAAAGATCCTAACGCGACTAGCAATGCCCCACCGATCGGTAAATTATTAGCAACCGGCTATTACCCATCTAATAGTATTGGTGAACAAGAAGTAGGCTTAAGAGCTGAATTTAATTTTACCGGCTATGATCCAGAAGGCGAGCCGTTACAAATTATTGCAGCTACGCTTATTGAAAAACCGCAAGGAAGTATTGCAGAGCTAGTGGATATTGGTTCTTGGAAACCTATGGGTAAAAAGATTCAAAAGCTTGATATAACCGGCAGTTATTTAGTACGTATGGTTGTCTCTGACGGCGAAAACCAAATTTCAGTTGATGCCAGCATGCAAGCTAAAATAGGTAACGTTAACGGTCAACCTGCAACTGGCGGCGTTGATGCACAATCAAAGTCAGTGCTGGTGGGTGATGCATTAGTGTTTGATGCATCAAGTAGCGACCCTAATGATGATCCACTGACCTTTCATTGGCAGTTAACAGATAAGCCTGATGGCAGTAATGCGACTATCGAACCGGTAATTGAACCACAAAGCCAAGAATACCGTCGTGCAAAAGTGCTCACCGATGTGCCGGGATCTTATACTGCGCAGTTAATTGTAGAAGATGACCGTGGCTTATTTGCTAAGGCGTATGCACAAGACAGTGGTTTAGCTAAATTTACCAATACCGCTCCAGAGATCCGTTCCGTTGTATGGGCGCGTAGCTGGGGACGCTTAAATCCTGGCCAAGACTACTATCAAATTTTACCGTGCATGTCGTTATTACATCGCCCAGTAACCGTTGATGCCGATGGCGATGAAGTATTCACTCATGAAGAGCTTGTCAGTACCCCAGCAGGCGGTGAGTTTACTAGCAACCCAAGTGAAGCTGATTGCCCAAATACCCGTGGGCAAGTATTTACAAAGCCAGGTAAATATACATTCCGTTATTCTGCAACAGACCTAATTGATGATGCGCCGCAGTATGACTTTGTCGTTGACGTTGACCCACTCACAGAGGCTACAGGTGTACGTTTACGTAGCATCAACGAAGATAATGAAAGCCTATGGTATCCATTACCGTATGAGAATATTCCACCCTTTGCGAATGACTTTAGTGCCAGCTCTAAACCTTATCTTGAAGAGGGTTATATTAGCTGGTCATTAACCGCCACTGATGCAGATTACACCATTGAAAATTTACAGGTGCGCCATATTAATGGTGGGTTAGCAAGCTTAACACCGCGTTTCGAAAATCTAAAAAATGAGCAAGTAATAGCAAAGGGCAAATCAGTTGCATTTAAAACTATATTGCCAGTGGTTGCGTGTATTCGTAACGAAGAAGCATCTGAAGGTTTTCATTTTTCTTTTAACATTAAAGAAATTCCTGAAATCACCTTCGTATATGAAACATGGCGCACAGCCAACAAATCAAGCTTATTCTATGATTGGCCTGAATGTGTTGCTGAATAACTAAATACTTGGTAGTTCAACGAATAACAAAAAACCCAGCATACCGCTCTGGGTTTTTTGTTATTAACTTAATCAACTTCCTATCGTTGTTTTTATCGAAAATTTCGCGCCATAATCTTGTAACCCATAAATCAATTGGTACACTAGAGCCAACTTATAAAGAGCAGGACAAGCTATGTCGCCCGCCAAAATACGCAGTGATGTCATTAAATTAACTGTATTAAGCGATAAAAAACCAGATTACTATTTTATCCAAGGTTATTTTTTAGGGTTAGGCTTACTGCCCGACATAATAATGCCCAGCCAATGGCAGTCAGACCTATTAGGTGACATTAATTTTACAACAGACACTGAGTTAAAGTACCTCGAAAGCCTGATGGAAAATTACAATAACAGCATGCATAAAGTGATGACCGAAGACCTTAAAATGCCCACTAAATGCAGCTTATCGAAAACCGACTACCGCGATTCACTCAAAGCTAATATGCCACTGCCTAATTACTGTAAAGGGGCATTACAAGCACTTAAATTTATCGACAAACGCAGCCTAAACAAACACCAAAAAGACCTGCTAACGAGTTTAAATGAAGTACTGAGTGCATTTAGCTCTGAACAAGCTGCAGTTAAAAAATTTGCTGACAACCAAGGCCTAGCGCAAGCCTATAAAAAGAACTACAGCTATTTTGTAGCCGATGTGCTTTATAGCGTTCGTTTTATTGAAGACCCCAGCTGGACAGATGAAGACGAAGCCGCGTTTAACGAACAATTCGCGGAAGAGTTTGCAGGTGAACACCACAACGATGACTTTGCTGGTAAAGTGCTCGACGACGAAGTGATTGATCAATTAATGGAAGCAATCCTTAGTGATTTTACTCCAAGCGCATTTGAACCTATAGCAGCGTTACTGGAACTGTTTGAAGGTGTTATTACAGAGCAATACATAGCACAGAACCAAGGCCACTTTTGGCTGATCCACGAAACACGCCCTTATATGATGTTACGAGCGCATCGTGCACAAATCAACGCATTACAAGGTAACATACAATACGCTATTGACGAATTTGAAGTGCTTTGGCAACTAAACCCCATGGATAATCAAGCTAATCGCCATTGGCTAATGAACTGCTATGTAATTAAAGGACAGTGGCAAAAACTGGATGCGTTTTTAGCCGACTTCGACAGCGAAGAACTTCATGCCACAGCAAGCCGCGCCTTGAGTGAGTTTCATAAACATGGTGACTCTAGCCAAGCCAAGCAATACAAAAAGCAACTTAAACAGCTTAATAAACATTTTATAAAAATACTCACCGGGCAAGAAAAACTAAAATCTGAGGAGTTTCATTTTTACAGCCCAGGCAGTAAAGATGAAGTGGGTATATACCTAAATTCACTTGGCAAACAAGCTTGGATAGCCACCGAAGGCAGCTTGTTTTGGCTAAGAAAAAAGTAAATAGGTAGGTGAAAGGTTAAAGGCTAAAGGTGAAGGGTTAAAAACCCAGTACGCTGGTTAGGAATGCACATTAAATCGCCTAGCAGCGGGTTCACCCCGCGATCTATAAACCGGCTTCGGATTTCGTGCTACGGAATACACCCTAGCACCTAGTCACTTCCCTAAACCTAGCGCCTTTATTTTGTAGGAACGAGCTTTAGCTGTGATTATTTAAAAACCAATTTTACCACCGAGCTCACCGAGGCGCTTCGCTACACAGAGAAGATATAAAACCACGAGCTTCGGGACCTAGTCACTTCCCTAAATCAAAAGTCTTTTCGTCATTTTCTCTTCAGCGCAGCGCCTCTTAACCTCTGTGGTGAATAAATCATTTAAAATCAATTTTACCACCGAGAGCACCGAGGCGCTTCGCTGCACAGAGAAGACAAAGCAGCGGTCTAAGGTAATCATCCTAGCACCAAGTTACTTCCCCAAAACCTAGCGCCTTACAGTCTACAAAATATTACCTTTAAGGTGCTTTTTTGTAGGCCTTAAAGTTAGCTCCCCATATCAAACTTATTATTTTTAATACCATTATTAAGGATTGAGAGTGACATAGTACTAATTTCTGATTGTACATATGGCCAATAATCAGGGTTGTCGATTGTTCTTTCTTTGATTTGATTTGGAATGAAACGGCTCATTTCAATATTGAAGTCTTTACGAACTTCATCGTCATGCTGTAGCTTGTCTAATTGAATAGTCAGTGCCTCAATAAAGTCTTCGTTGGTTTTACCCCTGGCCACAAGCTTTTTATTGATCAGTTGCTTAGATACCGCAACACCTCTTTGTTTTATCCATACTATATCCCATACATCGCGCGGTTTAATGCGCCTAGCACGGTAGGCTAATGCAATAAACTTGTCTGCAAGCGTTTCCGTTAATGATTGTACAGGGATCAGCAAACCTTCTGTTGGCGCGACAATATTATAGTGATTTATTAATGGCCTTTTTTCGATATCAAATGACGGGATAGCGCAAATATCTATATGCATTTTTTGGCGGGGAAGATCAGGACGATTACTTCCTTTTTCGATACTTATTTTCCAAGATGAAGTATTAGCTTGATTATCTTCAGCTGGTTTATTTACCCATACCTGCACCTCATATTTATTTTGTATGTATTTTTGGATTTCAACTTCTAAGCCACTGAAACTACTTGGCTTGAAGTCATGCCCACCATTAAAATCTAAATCCTCAGATAATCTAGAACTGTTATGGCACAAACGAAGTGAGGTGCCACCAATAAAAGTAAGCGAAGGCATAACACCTTGTTTTACCATTGCAGCCATAATGTCGTGATGAAGAATTTCTTTTTCAATCACAGGCGTGACGCCAGCGTACTCTGGATTTGCAGCTATGATTTGGCGTATATATTCTGTTAACATTTAGTTCTCCAGCATGTGTACGTTGCGATTGCAGGCTTTTAGATCTGCAATCGCTTGCAGCGGATTTGCTCGGTACATCTTGATGCTTTTATCGAAATATAGATTTTTCGCAAATTTATCAATTGGCTTTTTTGTATGGGTCAGCTCAATAACCCCATACGGAGTTGAAAATGTGCCACTACGACCTTTCGTTATTACCGTTAACCTATCAAATAATATTTGCGAAATATCGCCAGTGTAACTGAGCTGGCTTTCTAGGCTAATGTAATTTAAAACGTCGCCACGTAGTTTTTTAACTATTTTATAAATAGCGGTGGTGGGGTCAGGTGGCGTGAGCGTGCTTTCAAAAATACCATTGCAGACTCTTCTTAATAGCCCTTTATTAACATTGTCAGTCAGAAACTTAGTGAATGCAGGAGTGGGTTTTTCAGCCATCATAAAAGCCAATTCTGCACTGGTATGAATACCGCCACCTGCTTTAACAGAGCTAGCTAGTATTGCTAATAATCTTTCTGCTTTATTCATTAGGTCTACAATTTAACACTTATAATGTTATTAATTGTAGACCTTAAGCTTAATTGAAGCAAACTAGAGTTTAGATTAACTCTAGTTTGACTTGTATTGTCATCTAGCTCTCGTACTTATATCACCCTATAAACCGACTTCGGGCAATGAGCAACGAGCTGCGCGCTAATCTTAGCATTTCCTTGTAGGTCGTCATTTATGGCGACAATGTCTAATGTTGAAAATTGACGCGCTACACAGAGAAGATAACGGGCGGCGTGTTAATCCTAGCGCCTTTTACTGTCGTAGGAACGAGCTTTAGCTGTGATTGTTTTAAAACCTCTATTCGAGGTTTTTGCCAGATTGCTGGCGGCAACCAAGGGGCGAATACCGCCGTCCGCCCCTTGGAACCCCACGGCGCCCCGGGGATCACACTTGCTCTTCAACATCGTTAATAATGTAAACGTAAACAGCGTAGATAGGCCATCCATGGCCAAGTTACGCTTTTACAGCATCCATGCTGTAAATTACTCATCATTAACTCAGTTTCAGGTGTGATCACGGGGAGTTGGAGTTCGTTGGTAGATTGGTGTTTATGAATGTAGGCGAGAGTTTATCTCGCGTTTTACATGGTTTTGTTAGGGATAAAAACCTCTATTCGAGGTTTCTGCTAGCGGCAACTAAGGGGGCTCAGTCTTTAAATAAACTCTTATGCAAATAATTCATCCATGAACTGGGTTCCTGTCAGTATCCATGCAAGTGTTTACTATTTACTACATTTATTTAGGCAATAACTAAGTCATCAATGTTTTTTACATTTCTAAAACTTTTAGAGCCTTGCATAACATGATATGCCCATGCTTTTGTATTTTGCTGTTGATCATTATCAGGATAAAGCATTTGCAACGTCATCTCTGTAATCAGACCTGTTTCACCTAACCATGTTACTTTATCTAGCGATAAAGAGCCGTTAAGCTCGATCGGCTCACCATTATATCTATTTCCGGCTTCTACAGAGGTGAAGAAAGCAATTCTAGCCAACACATTAGGTGTTACCTTCGTTCTTCCTTTTAAACGCCTTAGAAACTCATCAGTTTCAATTGTTAGTTTCATACCACGGTTTGGTAAAATCATTCTGTTCCCACTTTATTTGATTCCCAAAAATAACCATCAGATATTGATGAAGTTTTAGTTGTTTGATCAAAGCTAATATCATACTTCCTAGATATATAGTTTTGCATCTTATCAATATATGTTTTATTTATTTCAGTATCAGTCGAGAGAATAATTACTTGTTCTGATGCTGATGGGAAATAAAATTCTACCAGTTTATCTCTATGGGCTGAGTCTAACCGACCCAGTGGAGTATCAATGACAACTGGAAGTTTTTTACCTGATATAGCAGCAAGGGCATCTAACATAGCTATAGCAAAAATTTGTTTCTCACCTGCAGATAATCCATTCTTATCAATGTCTTTACCTTGCGAATCTATTAATGAAACATTATAAGATTCAGGATTAATTTTCACGTTTAACTCTAATTCATCTTTTCTAGCAAGTTTTTTATAAGAATTTATAAACTTAGATTCAATCTCTTGAAGCTTAACTTTGGCTAAATCAATTGAAAAGTCATCAAGTAAGGCAATAGTTCTGCTTGCTCTAATAGCTGAATCTTGCTCTCCAAAAGCAGATTTCATTTCTTTCTGAAGCTTAACTAATTTGCCTGTGAGATCTTGAGCTAGTTTAAAAAAGCTTTTAGCTTCAAGTAAAAAGCTTCTATAGGTTTTTACTTGCTCATTCTTTTGCTTTTCAAGTGATCTTAAGTTATCAAATGCTTTTTGTAATTGCTCTTGCTCAGGAGCCCTTGCTACGTTGAGCGATGCATTCTCAATCTGATTTTGAATTTTAACGAGCTCTACTTTTAATGAGCGAGCATTTTTGATCGATTGTGGAGCACGCTTATTTATTTGCTCTTTGATTAATGCGCTTTGTTGCTCACTCAGATTGAAACTAATAGCACCTGATTCTGGCTTACTAAACTCTTCAGCTGCTTTTAATAGCTGATCTTTAGAAGGGTAAAATGGTTTACTTTTTGATTGTTCTAAAAATTGAGCTAGCTGGGCTTTAAATGTAGATCGCTTTTGGTTATCTGTTGATTTATCTATTTCTTCAATAAGTTTCTTAAGCGTTGTTTGAGCAATACCTATAGCATAATCACTTTCAAGCTCATGTTGTAATTTACTTTCTAATACAGCTTTTTCTTGGATTTTCTCATTGATTGAATTTTGAGTATGCTCTCTACTAGTTGCCCAAGCACCACCACCTGCTAGTAACTCTTGCTCTGCTGTCGCTAATTTTCTATTTAGCTCTGCTATGCCGTTAAATTCTAAATCAGCTTCGCTTCTTTTAAGCAGTGCTCGGCTTAAGTAGTCATCTTTTTCTGCTTCTAGCTTCAAATATTGCTCTTTGAGTTTTTCCTCACTAGCTGCTACGCCAGCCTTGCGTAGATAAATTCTCAAATCTTCTTTAAGCCGATTTACTATATCTAAGCCAAGTAACCTTTTAACAGCATGTTGAAGAACTACTCCCGAATTATCTTCAGCAAGTTCAGCTATCTTTTCGCCATCAAAAAATACGAGATCAGCAATACCTGCAGGTATTAATTCTAAAAGAAATGCTTGGGCTTGATCGTAATTTAGTTCGAGCTTTGTTACTCCATTTTCAGTAATAGTTAGTTCATCAATAGAGCCATACTGCCAAAATCTAGTAATAGTATAATGGTGGGTTTCGCCTTGGCGAACGTAATCAAATTCTAATTCAATATTTGCCGATTTTGCAGCTGCATTGCCATCACTGTTATTAATGAGATTTTCAAGCTCTGCTATAAATGCAGGATTTGATAATGAATTAGCAAAAGCTTGGCGCCCTAGTAATACAAATCGAATGGCAGTTAAAAGACTCGTTTTACCAGCACCGTTCAATCCACCAAATAACACAATAGGACGGTTTTTCTCTGGTTTGAGATTAACGGTATGTTTGCCAGCAAAAACTCTAAAGTTGTTTAAGCTTAATTTAGTAATAATCATTTCAAAGCTCGCAATCTAGTAAAGAGTCAATACCATTTAGTTCGGACTGAATTTCGTTAATGTCCTGTAAAAGAGCATATTGTAGAGTTTTTTCTGACTCTCTTTTTTGTTTAGCAACCTCCAAGTTCCCCCAATCTTGGCGTAATATTTTATCTAAGCGATTAAAAATACCTTGGCGCTTACCAAACCCAGAAAGGCTTAATTCAACATCAATTAACTTTTTGATTAATTCAGCATCGACCTCATGTACTTGTGACAAATGTTTAATCATTTCAGATTCAACATCGCTGAATTTATTACCATCATCTTCTAAGAAACTAATCGGACCGTTTGGATATACACGTTTATAGATCTTGGGTAGCTCATCAGCCCAATCGGGTGTTAGTGGATCATTACGCCATTGAAAACGAATTTCATGAAGCTCGCCTTCAGTAATCAATGTTACATCACGCCCTTGTTTATTGATTTCTTTTTCCATAGTTAAAAGGTGTTCTAACCACTCTTTGCGCAAATGCAAAAAGTACGGGCCATGAATAAATTCAACGTGTTCCTCTTCTTGCATTCCATGTTTTACGCTAACTTTGCCATCTCTACGACGGTTTTGACGATACAAACCCTTGACGCTTGGTTCAGTAGTTGAATGCAAAAAATTTCTAAAAGAAGCTAAAGGTTGCAACCAAGTTTCACCGTTAGCTATAAGTCCATCGATTGCTTTATCTTTAGTAACTACGGTGCAGCTCCAACAACCAAAACGAGATTTACCACAACCCGGTGAAGAAGCTGTTTCAACCAATGGGCACTCGCCGCTAGTTGAGTTTGTACTGTCGTAAAGCTCTACTAAAGCGATATTAGAAGTACCCCAAGGTGTTTCCCAAGGACCTAACTCTTCATATTGGCCAGGCGCAATTTGTTGTCCTAACAAATGCCAAACCTCTTGTACTTGCCAATCTTTTATTGGGGCGTACCGGCGATAGTGAGGGTCGGTTTCATCAAAATACTCTTTGCCTGAATGATACTTCTCTAATATATCTTCACGGTTTTTGCTTTCTTGAGAGCGAGATCCAATAACAACTATAGGAGCCTGCTCAGCGCTAAATTCAGTTTTTGCAAAGTCTTTAAATGGGTTTAGTTTTATCTTTTCAGTGCACCAACGGTTTAGCTTTAAATTGGGGGCAGGATAACCACGGCCAAGTAAACGAGACCAAAATGTATCACTGGCCTTAGGGGTAATAATACGAGTTTCTATTGGCAAATCAGTGATGCTAGCTGCCCGCTGCAATGTATTTAAAGCATGCAGTGCTTTTTGTAAGTAAATAGGGACTTCAGCTAGGGTATCGCAAAATACCACGTAAACTTTATTTGTACGTTGTTCAGGGCTTAAACCAAGTAGAGCTAAATACACAAGCGTTAAGATAGCGGTTGAATCTTTACCGCCGCTAAAAGCAACAACCCAAGGTTGGTTTTCACGCATGTATAAATATTGAATCTCTGCAAGTTGATCCTTTAAAGGGCGCTTGGCAAAGGTTTGGTCTTCGATAAAATCCATGTAGTCATGGATATCGTCATAATTTTGAAATTCAAACATGATTACTACTAAATTCTTCTTCTAGTTTTTTATCGTCACCTTCAAGTTGTAAATCAAGAGCCTGCCTCAAAATATTGGCAGTGAGTTTAATATTACTAGAAGCTTTGGACAATTTTCCATGGTGCAATGCTCTATTGTCCCATATCGGGTTGCTCTTTCGCCAATCTATTTTGTTTAACTTTTGCAGAACATGTTGCCAATCTCTAGGGTGCTGTGCAATTAATGACTTACCCATTCGGCCTAACGCATGCAAACCAATACCATGAGCATGAATATACTCTTGCCTAAAATTAGCTGGAGAGAGCTCTTTATTATGTACTTGTTGCCATTCAGTTATAACACCAAAACACGCTTGCCAAAAACTAACGGCAATTTGTAAATCACCATCTTCAAAATGTGACTTTGCATTTTTACTGAGCAGTATTTGGCTTGCTTGTTTAATACTACTTAAAGTGAATAACTTGGCACTTTTGGGCGAAACAGTCGATTGTTCCATTTCAGTAAAACCTACAAAAGGCTTTATCTCTGTTGCTAGGTAACGTGCAACACCGGCAGACGAATCTCTAAAATCATACAAAGCACTAATAGAAGGGCTAGGCTTTACAGCATACTTATTTAAATCGGCAAACATTTGTTGGCTTCGTTTTAGACCTTCATCAACAAAAAATAACACAGATATATTGTCTTGACCTAGCTCAGGCATTTCTTTTAATGCTTCTTCAATGGCTGCACGGCGATGTTGTCCATCATTAATTAGTATTTCAGCATCCATAGGAACTTGTAATACACCTAAGTCGTGCGCTCCTTCATGTGGGATAAATCGCACTTCAGTACCTACAGATGCAGTAAGCGATGAAAATACATACTCTTTAGGATTATCAACTAAATAACGAACCATCTCAGGTAGGCGTGTTCTGTTAAGGCTTCGCTGTGCTCGCAGTTCAGCAGGGACTTCTTCCTCATCAAATAAAAATATTTTCGGAATAATCCTAAGTGGGCAGGTCGCAATATAAAAAGGGCGGCCTGCTTGCTGGCCTCTCACCGTTGGGAACGAGTAGCAATATTTGTTTTCAAACATAAATAGGTTTTGGTTTGTTATTTTTAGCAAAGTGTAACACTTTAACAGGCATTTTTATAACCTTACTTTGTTAAATATAACGTAAATTCATTGCGTTCAGTTCGTGTTAATTTTTTATTTCAAGGTTTGTCTTTTTTAAGCTTTGAATTATTTATAGTTATGATTTAATGAAAAAAAATTAAATGGATTTGAAAATCATGACTCAAGACAATGCTATCTTTTTTGATTTAAACATGACAACAGATGTCACACATTTGAAGTTTGATCAAGTTTTCCAAACAGAAGCGCGTGACAACATATTTTTAAAAATAAATGAGCAATTACTTCAAGTCGATTTTGAGCAAGATTACAATAGTCTATTTTATGATAGGTTTCATAATGCAATTACTATAAGTGGACCTAGGGGGAGTGGCAAATCAACTTTCTTAAGGCACATTTTAACTTGTTTAAGTAATCCAGAAAGAGTATCGGCTAGCAGTAAACAAGAAGAAGAAATACCCAAAGGTTTGGAAGTTCTTAGAATAATCGATCCAACTTTAATTTCTTCAAAAGAACATGTCTTGATAATTCTAATCTCGCAGGTTAGGGATGCTGTTTCAAAATATAAAAAATCAATAAGTGATCATGATTTCTCTGAATATGAGTACTGTTTAAAAGAGCTTGCTGGTGGTTTGTGTCAAATAGATGGAATTGGGCCGTCTGAATATGGAGACGAGTGGGAAGATAAAACATATATTCTGGAAAAGGGTTTAGAAAAAGCATCCGCTGGTCGAAACTTAGAAAGAAATTTAAATAAGTTTGTAGAGTCCGCCTTGAAGGCAATTGATAAGAAGGCTTTTGTGCTAACTTTTGATGATATTGACACTAAATTTGAAAAAGGTTGGCCAGTTCTAGAGACAATTCGAAAATATTTAACTAGCCCAAAGTGGATAGTTCTAATATCAGGTGATATAGAATTATATGCAAGGCTTATTCGTTCGGCACAGTATAAATCACTTGGTGATGAAATTATGAAATATGAGCGACCATCGCTAGATTTTCATAATAGCAACAACCTTAATGATTATCGTGAAGATAATATAATTGCGACGGTGTCGGAGTTACAAGAACAATACATGATGAAAGTGTTAAAGCCAGAAAATCAGGTTAGTATGCTTACCCTTCATCAAAAATCACTAAGAAATAATGATAATACTACAAAGATTTTTTTAAATAATTCTTCCAAAGACATTCAAGTGCCTCTAGAGGATGTAATCACAACTTTTTTATCGAAGTGTTTAGGTCTCACTCAGACCCATGAACACAAGAGAGCTGCTTCAGGCCTGTTGGGATTACAAACACGAACTTTTTTGCAGTTATTGAAGTCGATATTAGTTGATTTAAAACTGAGTTCTTCTATTGCAAATAACAACTCTGACTCTTTTGAGTTTGATAAAGCCCAACTTGACGATTTTACTCAGCGTGTAATTGGTATATTTAATAATGCATTTTCGAATTATAAAATTCGCTTATCAGATTTATTGGTAGCGAAATACTCAATGGTTACATTAGCTAAGTTATTTTGGCGTTGGGCTATTGAAGAAGGAGTTTGGCAGAACTTCGATAGTATAACAACTTCTTCAGATGAAGAAGGGTTTAACTCTAGGGTTTTAACATTCTTAACATTAGTTAGTAGTCATACTAAATTTGATATTTCTCAATCTTTTAAATGGGGGATGTTTAGTGCGACCCCAGTATTTTTGGCTCAAAATGTAAGATCGGAAGATCCTAATAATCAAAGAAATAGGGAAGGAATTAAAATTAGTATAAATGAGATATTAGATTATATGTCTCTAAATGATACTTATATTAGTATTTGCCATACTACACAAAAAGCATTACTCGCATATCTAACACAACCTAGTGATGGCAAGGCTACAAAGTTCACACTTTCTAACCCAGAAAACTTAGGTCTTTATACCGTTCCAAGATATAACAATACAAGCTTACTTTTTGAAGCTAACCTTGAGAGATTTTATAAAATTCAAGGTATTCAATCTTACAAAGATAAAATAACAAAGGGAACAAAAGCACAGAAGACAGCAGCCAGAAAGAACTTGAAAGAAGCTTATCATAACGCTGTATTAAAGCTAGCAGACCCAAAAACTAGTTATGAAACTTATGGTGAAATGGCGGATTGGTTATCAGGCATGGCTAAGGTATACCCTAAGCTCAATGATAAAAATAAAATGCCTAAAGTTCAGACTGTTGGCTTTATTTATAGCACTATCGAATCTATAGGTGAAAGCTATGACTTGGGTCATTTCATCAATTATGCCAAGGTTTCAGTGAAAGACTTTAATAAAGGAGCCGAAACTAACTTTTTATCTGGGCTATCTTTAATTTCATGTATTTTCGAATTAATTGAGAAAAGTGGTGGTGATGATGAAATCAAGTCATTGGTATTAGACGCAGCTCCTAAAACAACTCATTTAATGCCTAGCTGGTATAATGATGATAGTGAAAGTCGTGAAGATGATGCCGATGCCGATGCCGAAGAAGAACTGCCAGCTGTAGCTGAAAACTATAGTGGTGATTTTTACGAAAATCTTATTAAATGGATTAAGGCTGTGAAAAAGTATTGGCCTAAAAATAATTTATCAAGTGCATCTTTAAACAACTTATTCAATAACTTTTTAGAGAATTTAGACTTATTAGAGCGCGATCCAGCCATAGGCTGTTTGCTTCATAGTCAAATCGTACTCTTTTTACATTACTGCTTAATTGAAGACCTTAATAGAAATAATGATTTAAACAAAATTAATGAAAAAGTAAGCATTAAGTCATTAGCAGATACTGAAAAAGAGCTGGTAGAGAATATAACCAAGTATGCAAAGTATAACTTATTTACCATGGGGAGTAGTAATAAGGATGCTCTGAGTCTTCATAAAGAAATGTTAATTGAACCTCAGGAATCTTTATTTGGTTTAATGCTCGCTTGTCCAATTATCGGTTTATTCCTTCGTAAGCTGCCTGTCCAAACTAAGAAAAAACCAATAAAGTGGAATTGGCACACAGCCCATGCCAGTAGCTTTATAAAACTGATAAATACAAACTTTTGTTTAAATGAAAATATTGAAGAGAACTTAAAAAATGATGAGTATATCTCTCTCATAAAAGCGGATAATCTAAGTCAAGAGAAGCGCTCAGTAATATTTAAAACATACTATTCAGAATATACAGCTTTAATGATCGAATACCTAGATTCCATCAAAGTTACAAGAAAAATTGAAGGTGAAAACCTGACATTCGATAATCTTTATCCTGTATTGAATACTATACCAATAACAGGAAAGTCCGACTGGCAAAAGTTAGGGGTAAGCCTAGAGCTTGCTTCTGAGCCATTAACCCCGCCCCCATCACCTCTTCCTGAAGAAGGCGCAGAAGAAAATACATCTGATGCAACTAAAGAGGAGACTAATGGTGGATTAGAAGGTGATGAAAAAGAACAGTTATTACAAAATGAACAAGAAATAGAGGCTGCTGACTCTGAAAGTAAGAAACCTCAAACACAGAGTAGCTCTGTTAAAGCGGAAGAATAATAGTGCCAGCTAATATCATTAAAGAAAGTTTTCGTAATACAGAAGCTTTACTTAGTTATTTAAGAAATGGGCGATTAAACAACGATGAATTTAGCCGCATATTATTTCAGGGGTTAAGGAGACGAACACCTTCAGCTCCTGATCATATAATTAAAAACCGATTAAAAAGGTTATTTGATCTAGAAAACTCAACAATACTAAAGTTTTTAAATGATGTACTTACTAGCTTAGAAGAACGGTATGTAGAGCCTACCCATAATGGACAATTTCTAATTGAATCTAAAAACTTTGCTGAATGGCAAGAACTTATTACAGAGGTACCACCACTTCTGGCAGTAGCTAAAGCATTACAAAAAAAACATGATTTTATATCTTTAGTAGATAAAAGTGACATAAAACAGTTTTTCGAACGCTTTTTAAAGCCACAAGTGCGTTATAGTGCTTTACCAAGCATTAAAGACCCTCGCCTTGATGAGTTAATAGAACGACTTAAGCTAGATGATTTACATATTCATTTAAATGGTTCTAGTGAAATTGAGCTTGTTTGGGTTTCTGCGCTTCAGAAGCCACAGCAATTCAGTAAAGAGCTAAAATGGGCGGAAAATAATGATTTAGTGAAAGAGCTATATTCTGCTGATGAAATAGGGTTAACTCAGCAGGAACAATTAAAACGCTTACGAATTGCCGGGGCATTAAGGCGATTGTTATTAAATGAAGTTTTTAACCAAGAACAACCTAAATGCGATGACGTTAATAATAAAAAAACGTTATCAAAAGGATTTGAAATACAATTCAAAGATATAGAGTATGTAAATCACAGAGCTGATTTTGAGGCAGCTAAAAATGCAACATTTGCTGCACTTTATTATGCTGATATTGAAACTTTAGTCTCCAAAAAACTTGAGCATATTACGCCTGAAGTTAGAACACCTTTGGCTATAGAAGCATATTATTTAATTGCATTTTTTGATTATCTTGAAAATACGAAGAATGAAGCTTTTGCTCAAGCTCTTCATTATTACTTACTGATAAAATGTCAGTTTAACCGCCTAATTGTCCAGCAGACGAATCAATATGGTTTTGACCAGTTTCAAAAATTTACTTTTAATGAGATACGGAGTGTGGCTGAGAAAGAATATCAAACCCGTTACCATCAATTAAACTATTCTGATTTAGGGGATCTTGATTATTTAGAGGGTCGCTTTGCTCCAAGTCGAGATTTGCCAAGTAATATAAAGCGATTGAGAACTATCTTAAGCGATTACAAGTGTTATCAGTTCAGTGAATTGAGAGCACATTCGCAATCAGAAAATTTAAGAAAAAAACACGACCCATTTAGTTTAAGTGATTTGCTTACAGATAAAAATAATTTTACAAGTTTAAAGCTGAGTTTAGTCGCCCACTTTATTAAGCGTGAAGATAAACGAACTAGGGAATTAAATAGAGAAGATAAAAAACTCTCTTGGCAGTGCCGACACTATGAGCTTCGTAATCAACTCGAGAAAACGCGTAGAAGCCTAAATGCATTAAGTGAACGTTATACTAATTTGGGGGATTATTTATATGGGTTTGATGCGGCTGCAAATGAACTAGATGCAGGACCTGAAGTGTTTGCTCCAATTTTTAGGCGCCTTAGGACAAGCGGTTATCATAATTTTACATATCATGCAGGTGAAGATTACGTACATTTACTCTCTGGTATAAGGACTGTGGCTGAAGCTATCGATTTCTTAGACTTGAAAACAGGCAATAGAATTGGTCATGGGACAGCGGTAGGTATTAATCCAAAGATATGGCGAGGAAGAATAGGCGATAGTATTGTCATCAAGCGAGGTGAGAGACTTGATGACTTGGTATTTGCTTATAAGCATTTATGTGAGGAATCTATTAGCGGTAGAGTTTTGCATTTAATAGCTGCAGAAATAAGGAGGCTATCTTTAGATGTGTATAAAAAAGCTTATGAACCGGATTTGCTTTTTGAAGCATGGAAGTTAAGGTACTTAGATCCGTTATTAGCTTTTGGCATTAAGCGTTATAAAGATACTTATCTTAGGAATGATATAAAAGATGAGCTTGAAAAAATAGAAATTGCTGAGAGAGAAAATAAAGACGCATTTTTAATATATAAGAAATATCATGGAGTTACTGATTCTACAATTGTATTTCGTTATGAAGAGTTGGTTGAAGTTAACACGGATTGCTCTTGCGAAAGATCATTCGATTACGAAGTATTTAGACTATTACAAAAATATGTAATTGGTAAAATTAATCGTCGGCATATGGCTATTGAGAGTTTACCAACGAGTAATGTGAGAATTAGCTTTTATGAACATTACCGAGAGCATCATATTTTTGATTGGCTAGGTGTAACCGATGAGAAAGGTATGGAAGTGCCGGTAGTATTAGGCTCTGATGATCCAGGTATTTTCGCCACAAATTTAAGAAACGAGTATGCCCATATTTTACTTACTCTTGAAAATGATATTGGCCTTTCATCTATGGAGGCAATTACGAAACTAGAGCAAATAGTTCGTAATGGTAAAATTTGGCGCTTTAAAAAATTAAGTTATTAAAATGAAAAAAGAAAAATCAACAAAAGTAAGCTCACCTCAATGGGCTGATTTTACTAAATACCAAACCTTTGAACGCCAATGTAACAATTACTCTGATTATTTAAATAGTTACGTTAACTGGTTTGCTAAAAAAAGTAACGTGTGTCGTTTTGCAATGAAACAAGGGCTATTTTTAGCTATGTTCGCAGGTTCGTTATTTTGTATAAATAAGTTTGAAGGAAGTTACGAAAGTATCGAACTATGGCTTTTAAATTCATTAGCCTGTTTGATCTTATTGATAAGTTTATTACCTGACTTTGTCACGGATAAAGACGTTATAAAATCTAAATCTAACCTATTCATTATTACGATTTATTTTGCACCATCGGTACTAAAGGTATTACAAATGAATTGGGAGGCGAGTGTAATTCCTTTAATTGGTATAGGTTTAGGAATGTCGTTTATATTTTACTTAATAAATAGATTAGAAGGGTACACGCGTGCTTGGTCTCGTTACAGAACCGCTCAATATAAAGTATCTTTGATCAGTTGCCAAAAGCAAACGGGGCTGTTAACTGAAAAGCAGGCACTACATCGTTTACATCACGTTATTAATAGTGAAGTAGAATCGCGTCACAAAGAGATTATTAGTGATCTTCATTTTTTTGGCGACAAGGTAAATGGTCTAATCGGCAAGCGTGCAGGCTTGTAATCTAAACATAATTGTTGAGTAGAAACTTAACTCAACAATTATTAATTAGCTTTATAAAATTTATCTCCCTTCAATTCAACACG
This sequence comes from Pseudoalteromonas sp. SG43-6, assembly GCF_014164365.1. NCBI lineage: Bacteria > Pseudomonadati > Pseudomonadota > Gammaproteobacteria > Alteromonadales > Pseudoalteromonadaceae > Pseudoalteromonas > Pseudoalteromonas sp. SG43-6. The sequence goes on along the minus strand of NZ_JACJEZ010000010.1, from coordinate 82,934 downwards.
CCAATAGTCAAACACCTTGAGTAAAATAGGCCAGTTGGGCCACTCTGCTTTGGCTACGCCTTTGAGCATATCGGCTAGTTTTTTATCAAACCTCTGTTGGCTTTTGTATTCGTTACTGCCTTTTTGTAAATAATCTATTTTGTTATAAAGGGGCTGGTAGGGGTAAGCATCGCCGTAGTAAAAATAGTCTATATCTTGCTCTAGCATTTTTACTTTTATTCGCTCAGTGAGTAATGGCAACTTTTTATTAAAGTCATCGTATTTTAAAAATGTCACTTTGCCTGAGCGCATATGTATTCTGACTAAATCTACGTCGTCTATATCGCCATACAATTGCACGGCACAGCCTATATAAACTCGCAGTATTGCGGGGAGTTGATTTAAGTAACGAGTTGGTAATATATACGAGTGGTTGTCGTGTAACTCACCGAGCTGAATTTGCTCGTAAGCTTGGTAACAGGCATTGCCAATATTAGCGGGCTCTGCAATCGAGAAAAGCAGTTGTTTTGCTTGCTCTAATGCTTGATTGTAATCACTAAAATGTACTTTTAAGTCACGCGTTAGCCTTGCAGGCATATGACTTTTAGCTTGGCGTTTACCAAATAGGCTAAGCGCAAAATAAACCAGTAAATCATGTTTTCGTTTTTGTTGCGCTTGCTCAAACTCATTTGGTTCATAGTAATTTTGCAACAAGCTAAATGCTTTGTTGTGGCTGGCGAAATATTTGCGCAGTGTTGTACTTTGCTCAAACTCATCGTTTGCAGGTAAACGGCCAAAGTGCAGGCAATGTTGCCAAAAATCATCAAGCAGTGTTTGGTGTTTTTCAAACAAGGTTTTTTGCTGGACTTTGGGTAAAGCTTTTGGCTGTGGCCTTTGGGTTATATGTTGCCAATTATAATTTTGAAATTGCAGCTCTAAATGATGAGCCTCTTCTAATTGTGGGCATTTAAAAATAGCAATTATGCCTTGCCCAAACGCCATTGTTTTAACGTTTAGGGTTTGCTCTATGTAAGCTCTTATTTGGGCTTGGCTATAGTATTTTTGAAACGTATTCCATTTAGTTATTACGCCGTCTTTGTATTGTTTAAAGTGTTCTTGTTTGGCCTCATTGGCGAGCATTACCGATACTAAAAGCAACTTTTTAGTATGTTGGTAAGCTGCTTTTAGTGTATCTATACGCTCTTGTTGATCTTCAATAACATTGAGTACAAAACCTAAATTAACAATATCACTCGTTTGTTTGTTCCCGTTTGGCCTGTGTACTGGATCCCATGCATTAATGTTGAGTCCGTGGGCTTCTAGCTCAGTTGCGTCATCGGCTAGGCCGCAGCCGTAATCTAGTATTGAATAATCACCATTTAAGTAGCCATACTTTGCCAGTTTTTGAAAAGGCGCTGAAAGCCTATCGCGATTTATAGCCGTTAAATGGCGCTGTATTGTTTGTGGTTTATGTTCAATTTCAGGTTTTGGTATTTCTGCTAGTTTGTTTAACCTGCCTTGCTCATCAAGCTTATAGCCTTTGCGCTTAATTAAGTTATGCCATTGCTGTTTAAAACCAATACTTTTGGTGCTTTGGTACAGGCCAATTTGCTCGCCTTCCTCGGTTATATCTTTAAATAATGTGAAGTGGGGATAACTTGGGAGAACAAAGGTTTCTTTACGGTGCAAAATAGGCGGATTATTTGAGCTACTGTAATTAGTTGTTTTTATAGTTAGCTCATCAGCATCAATTGTATAGCTGGTGTGAAGTGCCGGGTAAGCGTATTTATCAAAATCAGGGTAGTTAAGTAGTGTAAATTTTAAGTCGCGTTTATAGAGCTTTATAAGGTTCCACGGTTGTTCTACTTCAAGCTTGTTTATTGTGTTTGTTATAAAGCTGAATAGTTCAGGTGGTATGGCTTCTGCTAATGCACTTTTATGTAAATAAATGGCTGTAGGTAATGATTTACCATGTTTGAGCTTTTTTACTAAATCACGGTATTGAGGGAAGTTCATTTGGTAATGCGTTCGGAATTTTTAATAAAATAAAAATATGCCCGCCCGCGCTTTTCAAACTTAAGCTCGCCACGTTCGCGGCGGTGCATTAGCTCGCAGCCTGATATTTTTAGATGCTTCATTGCCTCTTTACTCGAAAGCCATTTGCCCTTTTGATCTTGATTAGCCATTTAAGTTACTCAAATTATGTATAAATTTAATATACATAACTCTTAGCGCATCGACAAATTTTGTATAAAGACTGCTGTTAAGACAATTCCCCGTGATCACACCCGAAATTGAATTAATGATGAGTAATTTACAGCATGGATGCTGTTAAAAAGCGTAGCTTGGCCACGGATGGCCTATCTACGCTGGTTACCTTCATATCATTAATTTAGATTGAGGGAACAGTGTGATCCTCGGGGCGCCGTGGGGTTCCAAGGGGCGTACGGCGCTATGCGCCCCTTGGTTGCCGTCGCCAACGCGATATAACTAAAAATTTGTAATTAAAAACCAAAGTCGGATACAAACTCCCGCCTACAATTTAAAAGCTGCGCTTTTCGCGTCAGCAAGCTTAACGCCTACGGTCAACCTAAACGATGCTGTTAATAAATCCCCCGTCATTTTGCCCGAAAAGCTCAATTGATGAGTAATTAATTGCATGGAAGCAATTAAAGCCGTGACTTCGCCATGGACGGCGAATACACGGCGTTTACGTTCATATCAATTGAGGTTTTGAGTAAACTGCAAAATGCTCGGGGCGCCGAGAGATTCCAAAGAGAAGTCGGCGGTTACTTCTCTTTGGTTGTCGTCGCCAAAGCCGGCTATACACGCTCGCCTACAATTTAAAAGCTGCGCTTTTTGCGTCAGCAAGCTTAACGCCTACGGTAAGCTTAAACGCCGCTGTTAATAAATCCCCCGTCATTTTGCCCGAAAAACCTCAATTGATGAGTAATTGATTGCATGGATGCAATTAAAGCCGTGACTGGCGCATGGATGTGCCTTACACGGCGTTTACGTTCATATCAATTTAGGCTTTGAGGAAAGTGCAAAATGCTCGGGGCGCCGTGGGGTTCCAAGGGGCGTACGGCGTTATACGCCCCTTGGTTGCCGTCGCCAACGCGACATGTATAAATAAAAGCGACGAGCACCGAGTTACGGGCATCGAGCTTAGATATTAAAAGCTGCGCTTTTCGCGTCAGCAAGCTTAACGTCTACGGTCAACCTAAACGATGCTGTTAAGAAAACTCCCCCGTTACTTTGCCTGAAAAGACTCAATTGATGAGTAATTGATTGCATGGCGGAATTTTATTCCCGACAAATTCTAAGTTTCTAAATCCCTTTAGCCAGTACAAAGTGTAAGCCATGAGATTATAAAGTAACAAGTGTTAATAAAAAGTTGACATTGATGTTGTTTGGTCTAAATTTTAACCAGTCATTAAGTTTGTTGAAAAGGAATTTCTGATGAAGCTTTTATTATTTATTGTTTTATGTTCTCTTTTATGTGCTTGCACTGCAAGCACCGGTGATATCTCCATTTATTCCGTCGGTTCAGATAAAAACCTTACCTCTCCTCTTGTTACTGCCAAAGAATTGTATAGTGCTGACGGTATGATATATAAAACTGATGAAGCTCATGCTTTAAGCGGCGATGATACTTTTAGTATTTATTTAACGGATACCTATCTAAGATACCTACCAGATATTGGCGGAGATAATGAAGTTTTGATTGTCGCTGAATTTGAAGAAGTTGTAACAGGAACATCAAGCGATACTATTACCAAAATATTAGGCCCGTATGATTCAATTGCAGATGCTACGAAAGCTCCATTTTTCCATAAAGCGCTATATGGTCCTAAACGAATGGAGAGTGACTTATTAAGTCTCAAATTAAAAATCTATGAGTACGATTTAGATGAAAATGATAAAGCCGGAAGTATTATTGATTTTATCGCAGCAGCAGGAGAGGCTCTAAGTCTATCAAACCCCGTAACCACAGAAGAAATAAAAGTAGCTAAAGAGATCGCAAAGTCTGTTACAGGTACAAATGATAATGACTTAGTATTCCAGCTAGATTTGGACTTTGTTGCAGGTAATTCGCTATATAGACATAGTGGTAACAATAATGTAAATGTTCTGCCTTTAAAAGCTGGTGAAATAGTGCTTATAAAGAAAGAAGTGTGTGCTATTGGGCGATGTTACGACTATTTCAGTAAAGAAGAAGGGATACGCAACCCTGTTGGTTACGCTACAGATATATTACTTTCTCCAATTACAGCAATGACAATTGGTTTAACTGATACACCCGCTGGGTCATCTTTATCAGATGTGGAGCCACAAACGCTTGAAGTGCGTAGCGAAGGGTTAGTTCATAAGTCAAAGTCAGATGAAAAGTCAGATGGAAGCACGGAGAAAGTTAATTATTTTACTGATAAAACTTGGCTTAGATTATCTATTCTCAAAGGTGGGGACCCAGAGCTATGGGAAAAGCGAAAACTACTTTACCCAATAGAGGCTGAAATAAATGGGTTACTAAAAAGCTCTACTGGTATTAAAAGTGATAACCTTACTGCACCTATCGCTTCTTTAAATAAGGCTAAAAACCAATTAGCAGCAATGAAGCAAAATGGTATAAAACTCGTTTCAAATAACTCCTCAAACAACACGCAGTATATTTTAAAAGGCTCAACTAGTGGGGCTATTTGCTTAGATATTCCTACACGATTTAAATTGACACAAGCATTGCCTTTGTTTGATGGAAGCCCACAAGAGGAATTACCATCGTACAATAAGTATAGATGTTACAAATTGATGCCATCAGTGAAAGCTCAACCCTTTAAAAAGGGTACTTTGTATTTTCAAATAAACTATACAGATAATGATGTTTTAAAATCGCACATAGCAACAGTGGAAGTGGTAGATGAATTTCCGAAATGATATACCTCTTATTTCTGAATACTATCGAGCTTTAACCATCAAATTTGAAAAGCGCTGTATTTTCACAATCACCACACACTAATGAGTAGAGATCTTTGCGTTTACTCACTTTGGTATTGGCGCTGGTACATTGCGGGCAAGACGTTTTCATTGGTGTATTGGTATCGCACTCCCCACATGTAACAAAGTAGCCGTAGCGGCCTGAGCGCGCTTTAAGCGTCTTGCTATTACTGCACTGTTTACATTGTAAATTTACTTCATTGACAACATTTGGTTGCTCTTCTTTAATTGTTGGAACAATAGATCTTGGTGCAAGAGCTGTTGATTCATTTTGATAAATCGGGCTTGGCTCGTTGAGGCTTGTTGCTAACGCATCAGGTTTTAACTGTGTGGCAGGAGTAATATTTTGCTCCAAAAGAAACTGACAGATCCTAGCTAAGCTTTCTTCACTAAACCATGGGCGAGTATTGGTTGAGAAAAAGTGCAGGGCATTTGGTATTGATGTCGGTAGCTTCATTATGTCTAAAAGTTTATCCGCTATAAACTCTGATTTAACGAGTCGCTCTTCAAGCGTTTTTGGCGTGTTATCTCGATTAATTATGGCATTACTCGATATTGCGCAGATGCTATACCATTCACGGCCACCAAAATTTTGCTGTATTTTACCAAACATCTTTGGCAGGAGTTGAGGAGCATTGTCTCTTACTAAACTTTTTAGTAATGCCAATTGTAGCTCAACTTGTTTGATAGGTGACGGCATGCCTTGCCATTGCCCACGGTAGCTGCGACTCCATTCTTGATGTTGGTTTATTGCAACTTCACCGGTAATACTTTTTGATTCAATAAGAATAAACCCGTAGGTATAAACAATAAGGTGGTCTATCTGTGCGCTTTCGCCGTTGTGTTTAAACTTTACATCATTAAACACAAATACTTGAGGGTGGTCTTTAAATGCGCGCCGTAAGTAAAAGGCCACGTCTAGCTCTTGCTTTTGGCCTGCTTTTAATTTTGCTGAGTTGGTTGTGACGAGCGTTTTATCTTTTAAAATCATGCGGAGTCCTTTCAGTCATGTATTTGTATAGAATAACATTGAAGTACCTAATAAAAATACTGCTCTGATTAATTTGATTTTAAATATTCAGCAAATTTAACACTGAAGATCACAGTATGCTTTTTCGCGTCAGCAAGCTTAACGCCTACGGCAAAATTACACACTACTGTGAAGACAGTTCCCCCGTGATCACACCTGAAATTGAATTAATGATGAGTAATAACAGCGCATGGATGCGCGTTAAGCTGTGACTTCGCCATGGACGGCGAATACACAGCATTTACGTTCATATCATTAATTTAAATTGAGGAAATAGTGTGATCCTCTGGGCGCCGTGGGGTTCCAAGGGGCGTACGGCGTTATGCGCCCCTTGGTTGCCGTCGCCAACGCGACATTAACCATCAAATTTGCAATTAAAAACCAGACCGCGAGATATACTCGCCTACAATTTAAAAGCTGCGCTTTTCGCTTCAACAAGCTAAGCGTATTAAGATTATGGAGTAATTGCATATATTGTATGGGTATTGCTGCACATAAAAAAAACAGACACCATCAAAATAGGAACATATTTAATTTAAAGGATATAAATGAAAATAATCTACCTCTCTTTTTTAGCTCTATGCTCGCTTCATGTAAATGCAGCTATTTTAGATTGCGACTTACAGGGTAAAGATCGCACTATTTATCAATTAGTAAAGCCAATAGCACCCTTCGATAGCTGTAAAAAAGCCGTTGATAATGAAGGCAATATCGTGGGCTATAAATTAAAGAAAGAGGGTTCTTATATTGATATTTCATTTGAAGATGAAAACTTCACACATGAAGATCACTTCTTTGTTTCAGGTAATAAATTGACAGTGAAAGAACTCCTTTTATCTATATATATACCTCAAGGTGAATCTGAAAACGAATATATAAAAGCCCAAAGAAAGAACCTTTTAAAATCAACTACTAGTGGTATTAAATATGATAAAGGTGGGGTTTACTTCTTTGATTTAGAAATAAAAAATTCGGCTTACAAAAACTATGTTGCTTATATTGAAGAAGGTAAACCTAACGAGTTTATTGGTATAGGAACCGACGGAAGCAAAGAATTGCTGATAAAAATAATGTTTAACAAAGGAATGGATGATATCTAAAAAATATGAAGGTATTGATGACAAGGACGTAAAAAAGATCTTTTAGTAAAGGCACAGCTAGCCAAATAGAGATTAACGATAAAGTGATTGAGTTAGTTTGGGAAATGTTAGCTTCATCAAAAGAATGTACTAAGGCCATGCACTTTGTTCCAAGACCACAAGGATTAGCGGCATCTCCTATGTATGTCGCTAAATAACTAGCCCAAATAGCGTATAGAGTATCTGCTGATAAAGATGATTCTGTTTACCACGTATGTAAAGTGTTTTCTGCAAGAGGTTATGCTACAAAAATTAAATTAGCAGGCATGGGTTTGTAAAATTTAATTAAAAACCAAAGCGCGAGATACACTCCCGCTACAATTCAAAAACTTCGCTTTTCGCGTCAGCAAGCTTAACGCCTACGGTGCTAAAAGGAGCTAGGATTTGCTCGTAGCTCGTAGCTCGTAGCTCGAAGCCCGTCGCTCGAAGCACTTTTTATCTTCTCTGTGTAGCGCCGCGCCTCGGTGAGCTCGGTGGTAAAATTGGTTTTAAAACAATCATAGATTAAGGCAAAGGCGCTAGGTTTTAGGGTAGTGACTAGGAGCTAGGATTAATCCGTAGCCCGTTTTTTCAACTTGTCAGTTTTACTCTATAAACTAGTCAATTAAAATTTACTTATGGGTTTTAATTTAATTACAAGTATTCATAAGTTAAATGCATTTTACTTATGGTCTTGTTGATTAATTATTTAGTCTAAAAGTAAAGTATCGTTGACTTTTTCTTAAGGTATTCTAGAATTGGTTGTATAAGTAAACTATAGTTGACCATAAATGAGCGATTCCTCCGTCAAAAAAACACTCGGAAGAGTTGTTAAGCGTACTGAAATGCCTGAGCTTTCTAAGCCATTTTCACCCATGCAGCTGGCTAAAGCCATTACTGCAAAGCGAACTGGTATGAAGCTGACATTAGTGGATGTATCACAAGCGCTTGCTATTTCTAAGCCTACGCTAATAAAAATAGAAAAAGGTGATGTAACTGTGCAACTGCATAATGTACTAAAAGTTATGGAGTATTTAGGGTTGTCGTTCAGCCTTGTCAGTGATGATATAGCTCATAGCAATGATGAGGTGAGTGATGAACAGTGGTACTAACACCAATCGTCTAGATGTGTTTATCGGTCAATCGCAAAAAGTGGCTGAGATAACGCTGGCAATAGGCTCTGAAAATGAGATTTCATTTACTTATGAGGCTAAATGGATCAACGAGGGTTTTGCAGTTTCACCACATTTGCCACTCAATGGCGATTTTGACTCTCGTGCAGTACGTAATTATTTGCAAAATTTATTACCTGAGGGGAAAGGCCTTGAAGAGATCATCAGTAGCACGACCATTTCTAAGAATACATACTCAAACTACCTCTAGATACGAGTTTCAGTTGGAATTAAAAGCGATTTAGGCAAGGCATTGATTGCAAGTAATAGTGGTTCTATTGTTAAAATCAATAACGCAGTATAAATTGCTTTTAAACCAACCCGCTGGGCGTTTCACTGGCACTTACTCTCAGCGTTGTTACTTCTTAAAAGGGACTGCCATTCTTGCAAAGTAACGCCTTGATATTAAGCTCCTGTGAAACGCTGAATTCTGCATCTTGAGGTGGTTTGAGTATACCCTTGGTTTAATTAAAGTGATTGGCGAGGAGACATCAGGTGCTTTATCGTTTAGAGCAAGTAATTGTGCAGTAAAGCAAACCTCCTTTCGTGAAGTAACGAATCACCAATTGAGTCAAAAGTTGAACCGTTTTAAGCAAGCGGGCGAGCCTATTACATTATGGGACGGGCGAACGAGGCTCTCTGTCGCTGGGGTTCAAGATAAGCTTAACTTACTCGAAATCGACGGCAGGCTGGGGTTTGGTGAAGGCGAATTATGCTCTAATAAAATATTTAAGTTTGAAACGGGCGCTGCGCCTTTCATTGCCGTAAATGAGTTATTTACTATGTTGCTGGCAAGAGGCGCAGGGCTTGATGTGCCTGACGTTGAATTGCGTAGCTATGGTGAAATGCGGGCCTTTGTTATCGATCGTTTTGATAGGCGAATGGTTGTCGGAAACTTCTAATTGAAAGTCTTGCTGCTAGCGTAAAAAATGCTACGCTATCCCTAATTTAACGACAGTGATTTATTATGATTAAAAGGATTTTATTGGCTATCTGCGTGATTTCAACCAATAGCACATTGGCCGCAGAGCAGTATTCGCAATCACGGTGTGATGCTATTAAAGCCGAGCGAGAAAAAGTTCAGGATAGAATGAGGGCAGGATATAAGGCAGCTGAAGGTGAGCGTTTACGCAGGCGCTCAACTGAGTTGTTTGAAATATTAGGTCGTCACTGCATAAGCCCAACTAATTGGAGGAGCCACAGTTCAGGTTCACGAACTTATACTCGCTCATCTGCGAATGATTTATTAACTAAAAAAGTTCATGACTCAACGGTCTATAGTAAAACATACGACAGTGATAGCAAGCGACTCGCGTGGAGTAGCTTTTACCAATATCCTGAGCGCTGCCGTGCTAAAGAAATGCAACAAACTGACTTTGTTTGGTGCAGTGAAAATCGAGCTGAGCAGCGTGCAAAATTTGAAGCCCAGTGGCAAGCACCAAGCAAAGCAAGCGCGAATGTTAAACAGCCAACGGTTGTTTTATCTCAACAAAACGCTACTGCAATAGCCACAATTACACATTCGATGACGCTAACCCCAGTGTCAAAAGCTGATACCCGTTTGAATACAGTTGCTTTGGAAAAAGAAGGCTACAACTACAAAGTTTGGCAATTAGTGGCTGTTGGTTGTCTTGCCTTTATGGGAGTTTTTGGCGCTTACCGCTGGTTTAAAGATTAAGTGCAAACAAGTCGCTCTAAGTAAACGCCGGGTTAGGTTAGGCTTATTGTCACGTAAAGTATGAACTACGGGTTAACTCGTTACTGTAGTTTGGCTTGGGGCTGATAATCACCTTGCTCTAAACCTTTAAAGTAAGATTGGTAACGGCCGTTGTGCTTAAACTGTGATAAGTACTGATTAAAGGTGTTGAGCAGTTTTTCACTTTCGCTGTTATTTTTTGGAAATAGTAAGAAGCTTTTATTAATTAACAGGGGTTTGGGGTGGTGGCTAATAACATTAACAAGATCGGGCAGTTGGTGTTTGAGGGTAAAGTAGCCAACACTTTGCTCTTCAGCAAAGGCGTCGATACGCCCTAGTGCTAAACGGCGAAAGTTTTGCTCGGTATTACCTACCCGCGACATTTCAAAAGAGCCTTCGGCAAGGGCTTTATCAAACTCTGGGCCATAACTATAGCCAAGCCCACCACCGAGTAATAGGCCTTTTAAATCTGCAATATTTTGCCAATCAAAATGGCGCTGCTTTTGATAAAAAAACACAAATCGTTCACTGAGTACCGGTTCGCTATATAAGTAAGCAGTTGCTCTTTCGTCACTGAACATCCATACCGCAGTAGCGGCATATTTGTTATTTTCGGTATCGTGATATGCACGTGACCAAGGTAAAAATGTAAAGTTAACGGTAATGCCTGCTTCCGCAAATATATCGCGAATTAAATGCGCTACTACACCTTGGTAGGGCAGCGATTCACTGAGAAAAGGCGGCCATTCACCTGCGCTAAGTTGAATTGTCGTTGAGTCAATACTTTGCGCTGTCGGTACTGCTTTACTGGCGTTACTTACACACAACAGTAGTAACAGACTAGCGTTGCATATATTACGTAATCGTTTAGCTGTTCGCATTGTGTAATTTAGCATTTATGATCATGGTAAAAAATCTGTATTGGTTATAAATTCTTCATTTATGATACTACAGTAGCGATCACGCAAAAGCGAATTAGTTCATAAAGTTATGCTGGGGTTATATGAGTTATCTGATGAGTGAAACCTATCTGGTTGTGGTGTGAGGCGACGTTTAATTGAGTCCCATATCAAATTAGGGCAGTTAGAAGTTTACCCTAATTTTGAATATAACTGCCACTATAAATATTATTTAGTGGGCCCTAAGGAGCATTTTAATTGGCCAAAGGTAATCGCTTTTCAAGCTTGGTTATTATCTAGATTTCAGCAAGATGATGACGCACTTAAACAATGTTTAAAGTAACATAGCGTTGAGATTGACTAACTTTCTAACTTCATAACTTTCTTTAACTGGCTATCTAACACATTTAAATTAAAAGGTTTTACAATAAAGCCTGACACTTTCGCGGCGATAATTTCTTTGATTGCTGTGGAGCTGTCTTCGCAGGTGATCATTAACACCGGGATTTCGGCTAACTCTTGGTCATCACGAATACGATTGAGTAAAGTTTTGCCATCCATTTTTGGCATATGCAAGTCGGTGATAACTAAATCATAGCCTTGGTTTTGTAATAAACTTAATGCTTGTATTCCATCAGTCGCTTCAACAATATCGTGATAATTTAGTTTTCTTAACATATTTATTAATACATGGCGCATCAAAGGCATATCGTCAACGACGAGGATTTTCATAAAGTTAAATTGTCCATAATATGCAAATTACCTTAAGGTTAGTTAACAAAGTCTTACTCTGCCACAAAACACTGGGCAACTAGCTGACTAAGTCGCGCTATTTTTATATTGCTAAGTTGGCGGTAATCAAAGTATGGACACACAATCAACTTGTTTACTTTATCGATAGCAAATTCTTCATCTAACCACTGTAATTGGCACTGTAAGTGTCCTTGCTGCAGCAGCGCTTTAGCATATGTGCGTCCGGCAATAATATGCAAGGTATTATTGTTATTTAAAACCGGAGGGCTAAAAAGTAAGGCAGTTTGACTATTAAGCTGCAGCAGTTGTTCATCACGATAGTGTTGCCAAGTCGGGGCGAGTTTGGCGAATTGGTAATACTCGCTAGGCAGTGCAAATAACACTTTAGCATATACATTAAATACTTTACGCCAGCCATTACCACAGGCTTGGTTGATGCTGGCAATTTGTCCATCCACACATGACGTCACTGTACTTAGGTTGGTGTACTGTGGCATCGGTGGTACATTCGCTATATACACAGCGACTGTAAAAGCTGGGTCACCAAAGCCTATATTACTTGCAGCCTTACTCATTTATTTTTAGCTAGAATGCGGTCTAGATTATTAGCAAAGTTTTGACGATCACTTAGGCTAAGCGGTGGCGGTCCGCCGTTCATTTCAACGCCACTTGAACGCATAGTATCCATAAAATCGCGCACATTTAGTAACGAGCGAATATTTTCACTGGTATACAGTTCGCCGCGAGGATTTAGCGCTTGGCCGCCATTATCGATTACTTCGGATGCTAGCGGAATATCACCGGTGATCACTAGATCATTGGCTGCAATACGTTTGACGATTTCGTCATCAGCCACATCAAACCCTGATGAGACCTGCAACCGGCTAATGTATTTTGAAGGCGGAATACGCATTGCATGATTAGCGACTAAAATTGTTTCAGTTTGCGTACGCTCTGCGGCACGAAACAAAATTTCTTTGATCACCACTGGACAGGCGTCAGCATCAACCCATATCTTCATTGTTAACTTCTAATAGTTAGTAAAAAAATGATCCTAACCTAAGGCTTTTAGAACAACTAGTATTAAGTGAACTTTTTATGCTTTACTGCGTTGGTGGCCTAATTAACTATCAAGGAATCAACGATGAAAAATCAATTATTTATCACTCTTACTCTGTTCGTCAGTAGTTTACTGCTTGGCTGTACTGGCATGCCCGATAAGGTTGCACCAGTGAGTCCTTTTTCCATCGAACAGTACCAAGGTAAGTGGTATGAAATAGCCCGATTAGATCACTCTTTTGAGCGTGGTTTAGATAATATAACAGCGGATTATACAATTAACGATGATGGCTCTGTAACTGTGCTAAACCGTGGTTTTAATAGCGAGGAAAACAAATGGAGTGAGGCTCAAGGTACTGCGAAATTTGTTGATAGCAATAATGTTGGTCATTTAAAAGTATCGTTTTTTGGTCCTTTTTACAGCTCTTATATTGTATTTAAGTTAGACCAACAAAATTACCAATATGCGTACGTATCTGGCTACAATAACGATTATTTGTGGCTATTATCGCGTACCCCCACTGTGAGTGAGCAACGCTTAGCTGACTTTAAAGTGCTTGCGCAGCAAAAAGGCTTTGATACAGACAACCTGATAATGGTTAAACAGAACAGTACACCATGACTGTAAATCCCCTTTACAGTGATAGAGAATAGCTATGTAGGGCGGCTTGTGTAACTTTGACTTTGCTACGACTACACAGTAATAGGTTTTATTTTTTTATATTAAAAAGTAATTACTAGGTAATAAATATGACACATTAGAGGGATATCATATTCCGCATAGATTGATTGGCAATAGCTTCAATCAAGCTATTTGTAACATGAGTATCCCCCTACTATTTATAACCAAATCATTTGGATATAGGCAAACTAAGTTAGTTTGCCTTTTTTTTTGCTCAGATCATATTTTTACTAACTAAGCTTAAAAAACTGTTAAAAACAGCCCACTGAGCATTACAACGGTGATATTTAAAGCACTCATTATTTTTACCCAAGATGCTTTGAAGCTATAAAAAATCATTAATATTAAGACACTTAGCGCCATGTAACCACAAAATAGTAAAGCGCCGTAGCCGTTATGTTGTACAACACTCAGTACTAAGCTTAGTAAAATACTGATCCAAGCAGCGATCAAAAACTGTTTACTGAGTTTGTCGCTAGGGCGGGTTTTAAATACATCACGGTAATGATTAAATTTAGCCAAAGCAAAACAATTAAATGCCAGTAAACATAGGCTCAATTGCAGTAATTCATGCATTATGGTTGCTCCTGTAACTTAGTTTTTGCTGAACGGCGCGCCCGTTGTTGCGGTGTTTTAGCCGGAGTGTGAGTTGGTATTTTTTTGGCCTGAATTACAAATAAGGCTGCAAATATTAAGCACATTAAATCAAAACTAAACAACGCCCATTGGCCGTTTAGCAAGTAGCTTATTAGATTGCCATTGGTGGTAAGAGCATTAATAACAGGCACGCTGAGACAGGCGATACCGTTTATCCACGCGAGTAAAATCCACTGCGGCCTTGCGCGTTTAAATAGCGCAAACAAAGCAACGGCTAGCCAAGTCACAAAGAATGCAAGTATTTCTTTATCAGCGCGCTCAGGGGTTGTCATAGGCAGTAACCGGTTGGCAATAAAAAATGCGCAGGTTGCAAGTGGTAAGCCCATTAATGTGGCAAGGTTTAACCCTTCTACCAACTTTAAGCCAATTGTAGCGGGTTGGTCTTTTTTCATGCGTTCGCGAATACGCTTAGCCCACATAATACAGCCAGTTGCTATCATTACACAGCCAGCTACGCCGCATAAAAAGTATAACCAGCGTAATAATGGGTTAGCTAAACGGCCTGTGTGTAGGGCTGTTAGCGAGTCATAGAACACTTCTGTATTGGTTAATTGGGCAGCAGTTTTAGCTATTAAGCTGCCATCTACACCGTTAAATAATAAGGTGGGTGTTTGGTCGCGAACTAGGCTACCGGTGTCTGCACGGACTGTAATTGTGGCTGAGGCTTTATTTGGATCACGAATTGATATTTGTGTTAAGTCAGCATCAGGCCAGTTAGTATAAACTTGATCTAAAATAGTATCGATGGCTATTAATGGGGCGCTATCTGGGCTAGTTTTGGTGCGCACATTAGTGGGTGACACATCGTTAAATAAACCACGAATACCATCTTCGTATGCGGTCATTGCTGGATAGGGGAATAACATAAATATTAGCGTGATTAGGCCTGTATAAGTGATCATAATATGAAAAGGTAACGCCAATACAGACGATACATTATGGCCATCTAACCAACTGCGGCTGCCTTTATTGGCACGAAAGCTAAACATATCTTTAAAAATACGTTTGTGGATCACCACCCCAGATATCAGCGCTACCAACATAAATAAGCTCGCAAAGCAGACAATCCATCGGGCTGTGCGTACATCAATATAATGTAGGTCAAAATGCAGTCGGTAAAAAAAGTTACCACCTCTGGTGTCTCTTGTTTGTGCTATTTCGTCGCCTGTTTGTGGGTTGATATTGTGCTCTTGCCAACCACCAAAACGCTTCCCTTCAGGACGAGGCTTTTCATAAGCATAGTTAAGCTGCGGTTTTCGCTCTGTGGGCAAGTAAATTCCCCAACGCGTAGACTCCGAGCCTGCATTTTGTAGGTAATTAATACCACTGATAATTTGGCTACGCTGTTGCGCTACACGCTGTTCAGGCGCTTGTACATTGTGCAGCGCTGGTTGATTCCATAGCGTTATTTCGTCCCGAAAAAAACTCACCGTACCAGCAAAAAATATTAAATAGAGTAGCCAGCATACTAATAATCCAACCCAAGTATGCATCCAGGTCATGGAGCGGAAAAAACTCTCTTTCATAGCCAACCCTTTAGTAATGATAAGATCAGAGCACACCCTGAAGTAGTTAGTAAAATAGTGATCCATATTTTAGATAGTGACTTAACTGCAAACACCCAAATAAACACGCAGCTGTACACTAAAATAGTCAGGCTGATACTAAGCAGTACAGCATCTGATTTTTTCAGCGGTAAAATAATACTCAGTAACGCGGTAAACACGGCAGTAAAGGTATAACCACCAACAATGGCGGCAAAAAAGCGTGAGATAACAGCAAAACGGTAAGCATGGGCTTGATAAGCTTGGCTTAATTTAGATCTTATAGAGAGTGTTTGGCTGTTTTTGACAGATTGAGCGTGCATGATGATCCCTCAAAGTCCCAAATGGGGGCGAATAAAGAGGGTATTATATATTCTAGATACAGAAAAGATAGTGATTCGTATTTTCTTTGTTGTTTGTTCGGGTGATAGCGCAATAATACTCAGTATATTTACTTAGTAAAATGATGATCTGCTTTTATCATTTGCTGTTTTAATTGAAAAGTTCGCAAATTTTTCAACTGCTTGTATGCTTAGTGATTGGAAGGCTATAAGCCGTTACATTAATTTTTTAGGGAGTACTATGTCAGCACACAAAAAACTTAATTATGTTGAATTTGCCGCAGCAGATTTAATCGCCACTAAGGCATTTTTTAGTGCGGTTTTTGATTGGCAGTTTATTGATTATGGCCCTGAATATACGTCATTTAGTGCTGATACTGCTGGGCTTGATGGCGGTTTTTATCAAGCACCACTTAGCTCATTAACGCAACATGGTGCAGCTTTGTTAGTATTTTATAGCGAGGATATTGCGCAAACACAGGCTAAAGTAGAGCAACATGGCGGGAGTATTATAAAACCAATTTTTGATTTTCCAGGGGGCTGCCGATTCCATTTTACCGAGCCCAGTGGCAATGAATTTGCAGTGTGGTCAGAACATAATTGAACGCAAAAATAGATCATTATTTTACTAACTCAAGGAAAAAAATTGAATGACAGATTTGAGTTGCGAAGAAATTAAAGCATTTGTACCAGCAAAAGATTTTGCGCTTAGTTGTGCGTTTTATCAGCATATGGGCTTTCAAATCGCGTGGGAAACCCCAGATATGGCGTACTTTTACCACGGAGACTGTAGTTTTTTACTGCAAAATTTTTATAATCCAGAGCACGCTAAAAATTTTATGATGCACTTATTAGTTGCAGATGTGACAGCATGGCATGATAAATTAACAAGTGCGGGGTTGGCGCAAAAATATAATATAAAAATTACTGAGCCAAGCTTGCAAGCGTGGCAAATGATTGATTTTGTTATTTATGATCCAAGTGGTGTGCTGTGGCGAATAGGGCAAAGTAGTGATGATGGCTAGCACCTTGTTAAAGCAAGTTAGTCAATGCGTGATCTGTGAATCTGAGCTGGCGCTTGGGGCACGTCCGGTGCTGCAATTTAATCCCAGTGCGCGTATTTTAATTGCAGGGCAAGCGCCGGGGCTTAAAGTACACCAAAGTGGCATTCCATTTGATGATGCCAGTGGTAAGCGGCTGCGCGAGTGGTTAGGGCTTAAGCCATGCGATTTTTATGATGCAACTAAGGTTGCTATTTTGCCGATGGGCTTTTGTTACCCAGGTAAAGGTAAGTCAGGCGATTTAGCGCCGCGTAAAGAATGCGCACCTGCATGGCGTAAGCAGCTTTTAGCGGCACTGCCCAATATTAAGTTAACCATAGTGCTGGGTAAATATGCCCAAGCGTACCATTTACCACACACAAAACATTTACCCCTCACTGAGTTAGTAAAATCATGGCGTGAGTATTGGCCAGATGTTTTGCCATTGCCGCACCCGAGTCCGCGTAATAATATTTGGCTAACTAAAAACCCTTGGTTTGAGCGTGATGTGGTGCCACAGTTGGCGCAAACTATTCAAGCAATTTTGCAATGTGAGGATGATTAGTTTGATGATCAATACCCAATTTGAGCAGCATGGTTTTTTTCATGTAAAAGGTTTTTACACTGAACGTGAACTTGTGCATGAGCGCGAAGTGATCAATTGTTTTCATCAGCAATGGATCGCAGATAATCAACAGTTTTATCAAACCAAGGCGGTTAATAGTGCCTATTTAACTGCAAATACCTATTTAGATGAGGCCCAGCGCTTAGTATTATTTAAGTTTATTGCCAGCCATAAGTTAATGGCTCAAGTTGATTCGATACTTGAATCAGCGGCCTTTATGAATACCCAGTTGTTTTTTAACCCAGTTAATCCTGAACAAGAAAATTATTGGCATCGTGATATGCAGTACCATTTAAACTTAGCGGAGCAGCAAGCTGCGCTATCGGGTCCTGAAGTGATACATTGTCGAGTTGCGCTTGAGGATGAGCCAGGTATTGAGTTAGTACCAGGTACCCATCGACGTTGGGATACCCCTGATGAGCTGGCAACTCGGTTGGCGATTGATCACAACAACACCAGCGATGATTTAGCCACCGGCCATGTGATAGAAATGCAAGCAGGGGATTTATTAATTTTCTCGGCAAATATGATCCACCGTGGTTTATATGGTAAAGACCGCTTAGCGCTGGATATTCTTTTTGGTGAGCCACAGCCCCATGTACTGCATTTTGTTCAGGATATCTGTCTGCCTACTCCAGCGATGCTTTCGACATTAGAAGATGCCAGTGCCTTTGCGGTTACTTTGGCACACCAAGAATAACCGCGCTACATAGACCTGCCTAAAAACCACATGGGCTGCTGTAATAATCTCGAAAGATAAACAGGTCTGAGCTACATTTCGCTGTTACTTAACAGCGCCAGTAGTTGATCTTTAGACATTTGCCCAGCATCACCACTGCCGGCGAGTACTTTATCTGCGAGTGCTTGTTTATGTTCGTGCAATTGCAGGATTTTTTCTTCAATGGTATTTTGTGCTATCAGTCGGTACACAGTAACGGGGCGTGTTTGCCCTAGGCGATGCGCGCGATCTGATGCTTGTTGTTCAACCGCAGGATTCCACCACGGATCGAGATGCAGTACATAATCAGCAGCGGTTAAATTAAGCCCCGTGCCGCCTGCTTTTAAGCTGATCAAAAACAGTGGTGCATGACCTGCTTGAAATTTATCAACTTGTTGTTTGCGTTTGTTAGTACTCATGCTGCCGTCAAGATAACAATAATCGATGCCGCGTTTTTGTAAGCGCTTTTCAACCAGTTTTAACACATCGACAAATTGGCTGAAGATCAGCGCTTGGTGGTTGTTTTCTAGTAATTCTTCAATAATCGCTTCTGCAGTGTCGAGTTTACTAGATGGCAACTTACTATTTTCCAGTAACAACTGCGGGGCAATACAAGCGCGGCGTAATTTAGTTAATGACGCCAAGATAGTAATGTATTGGCTATCTTCCTGATTTGCTTGTTCAAGTGCGTTTAAACGAGTTGCTTCGTACAGTGCTTGCTCTTTTTCACTTAATGCGAAGGTTAAGTTTATTTCGGTTTTTTCTGGTAACTCGGTCAATACCGTTTGTTTGGTTCGACGCAGGATAAATGGAGCAATGAGGGTTTTCAGGGTATCGGCTTGTTGTTGGTTTTTATCGGCGTTACCAAAGCGCTTTTTAAATACTGGCAGGGTATGTAAAAAGCCTGGCATTAAAAAGTTAAACAAGCTCCACAGTTCACCTAAATGATTTTCGATTGGTGTGCCTGATAGGGCAATTTTAAATTGACCATTGAGTGCAAATGCGGCTTTAGCTCTTAAACTCAAGGGGTTTTTAATTGCCTGTGCTTCGTCAAAGACAATATTAGCAAAAGAAAATTGCGCCAGTTGTTCACCAATTAGTGGCAGTAAACCATAACTGACGATCACTAAATCGTGTTTACCAGCCGTTGCCAGAATATCAGCGCATGCAGTGGCGTTTTCAATGATTTTTACATGCAAAGCCGGCGCGAATCGCTCGGTTTCAACTTGCCAGTTATGACACACAGATTTTGGCGCAACCACTACACTGGCACCTAAACTACTGCGCATTTGTAACACGGTTAAGGTTTGTAAGGTTTTACCCAGCCCCATGTCATCGGCTAAACAAGCATTGAGTCCCCAGTTGGCCAGTTGCATTAGCCATTTAACCCCGACTACTTGATAGTCTCGTAAAATATGGACTAAATGTGCAGGTAAGGTAGGGTCGATAGTTTGCTCAAATTTAGCTAAACGCGTTTTCCAGCTGTCACCAAATGTGACATCACCTAAGTCGGCAATGCTTTGGTGTAAAGGCAATGCACGCGCGTTGGCAATCCGTAGTTCATCACTTGGGTTGTGCTTATCAATATTTTGCATCCCTTCTAAGCGATTTAATAAGTTAGTTAAACGCTGATCCAATAATAATGAATTGCCTTCCGAAAACTCTAAAATGCTGCCACGGCGCGGGGCTTTAAGCAGGGTTTGTAATTCGTATATTTGGCCGCTAGGGAGTGAGATTTTACCACTGACGCTTAACCAATCGTTATCATCATTTAAGTTAAGAGAAAGGTGCTGGCTTTTGGCAACTCTCATGCCTTGGCTCGTTTCGTCCCAACTTAATACCAGAGACTGTGCTTTTTGCGCAGCTTCAAGTAACTCAATTGCTTGGCTAATATCTTCAGGTAAATAAAACTGCTGTTGAATTTGATTATGTTGCGGTGATTGCCGATCAGCAAATAATCCGGCCATATTTTTCAGTAAATTTCTAAACGCTTTTTGCTCTGCTTTTAAATCACGTTTAATAACAATGCTGTCGGTTTGATCATCATCAGTATGTGCGAGTGTCAAAGCACCAATGCCGGGCTCAACCCAAGGGCCATCTACGCCATTTGGCATGGCATAAAAGTTAATGTTGATACCTAATTGGGTAAGAGCGATCACTGCGGCAAATTCACACAAGCCTTGGCGTACGTTGTTGATATGAGCAAACTCGGTACGCTGGCTGCTAATATGATGCTCGTTAGCCAGTACTTGTAATGCGGCATTTAGTTGTGGCAGTTTTTCTTCGGTTAAATTATTGGGTTGTTGCTCAAATAATTGCAGTAATTTGAGCTGTTTGTCATCAATGGCGAATACTTGGTAACAATTAGCGTGACTGTGGATAAGTAAAAAGTCACAGTCCGGATCGCTGATACTCGGTTGCATTACCAGGCGATAGCAATCATTGCTGTCTTGTGCAATTTCAATGACAAACTCGCCTTTGATCAGCGTAAGTGGCTGTCCATTGTGATCTTCAAGCCCTTTAAACCCTATTAGTGCTTGTAATACCGCGGCCGTTGCATGTATTTCGTGATAACCAAATCCGGCATGGTTGTTGAGCACTTGTACTAAGTTATGATCGGCGCTGGTTAATGCATCTTGATACTGGTTATAAGCAAGTTCTTGGGCGTTTACTTTACGACCTTTGGTCCATTCGCCTTTGGCATTGAGTTGCTGTACTTTGGCTTGTATGAGCGGTAAATCTAAATGGGTTAAATCCAGTTGCCATACAATTCGTTGCTGCGCAGTGGGCGTATCAATTTGGCTAATATCATTAAGCCAACGCTGCCATTGTGGGACGCGGGTAAAGTGCTGTAATAAACCAGTATTGGGTAATGGTGTGTCATCGCTAAGCCAATTAACTAAGTGCTGGCATTGCTCAGCTAACCAGTGTTGATGCGCACTAATTGCGCTATTGAGCTGTTCTAACAGTTCAGTATCACCCCTTAGATGATTTACCTGTTCGTCTGTGGCGTTTTTAATAATTGCCAGTAATAAGCAAAATAATGGCGCTAATGCATTCGGGTTACCAAGTAGATGACTTAAGCTGTTGCTTAAACGATGGTTTTGATAGTTAGCTAAATCCTCTTCCAGCAAATAATCAATCGCTTGGCTTGGGTGGCTTAATTCCCCAAGATTTTTTTGATACCATTTTCGACAGGTATTTAGTTGTTTAATATCTGCAGCGGTTGTACTGATAAATAGGCATATAGTGTAAAGTAATCCGGTGATCTCGGTCGGATAGATGCCTTTGCCAAAGTTTTTTCTAAACGCTGTTAAAGCGCTTTTATACTGTATCAAAGCAATATCAATAAACTCACCCTTGATGGCATTGGTATTTGCTTCATAAAAAGTGGCTAAAACACGGTCTCTTTTATCATCTAACAATTCAGCAAAATTATCTTCTTGTAATAATATGGCTAAATTCTCATTCAGATAAATGCGTTTTCTCAGCTCTGTTGTTGGGAGCGCTTTGGCAATCAGAGTCGGCCATGCACGCTCACTGGTGAGGTTGAAAAATTGACCGCGGATAAAGTTATCCAAGCAAAGCTGTTGCCATTGCTCAGGAAGGCATTGCCACAGTTGCTCGCTGTATGGTGATTGCGCGAGCAAATTAACAAAAGCGCTATCAAGCTCAAGTGATAAATCACCAGGGAGCGGTTTTTTTCCGCTTTTTGCGCGGTCAAGATCATTAAATAGCAGGTGCAGAAAGTGCACGGCTTGATCGTGGTAATAATAGCTTTTTGTAGCTTCGGTTAAAAAAGCATGCAATAAAACTGGCTGATGTTTTATAGCATTAATAGCTACATAAGCAACTGCGCTAACTGATATACGAAAGTTTGGTCCGTAGGGGAGCTTCCAAATTAAATCTTTAGATTCGAGTTGTTTAGTGTATTTAGCGACTTCAGCTTGAGAAAACGAATAGCCATTTTTAATGTGACTATAAAGACGTTTAGTGAGCTGCTGGACAGAGTTCTCATAGCCATGCGATGAGCCACTTATTATCAGTGCAAGTAATACACACAGTTGTTTTTGGTCGTTATCAGTTGTGGCGGGCGAAAAAGTACTTAATGGCATAAAATCAATAATTAAAGTCGCTAATGATTGCAGCCAGTATAAGTTTCAGCTGGGGGAGTTACAACTATAAAAAAGCGACCCTAAGGTCGCTTTTTTATAAAAACCTATTGCACTCTGGCAAATAGTTTTTGTAGTTGCGGCATATATTCTTTAATTAGTTTTAAATTACTTTCGCTAACAACCGGCGCATCTGTATTAGCAGCATTAGCTGAGTTACCAAGTGTGCCCATCATTGAACTAGCGCTGTTATTTTTCGAGCCGCCCATACTTTGCAAACCGCCCATTAACTGATTTACTTTATCTTTGTTTTCTGGCGATAAATTACCTTTGATGTTTTCAAGGTAAGCCATCGAGACTTCAGAACCCACAGTAATTAGTTGTTCAGGCGTGAAACCATATTTATTGGTAAGGGCTGCAAACTCTTTGTATAAATCATTATCTTTGATTGTACCAAGGGCGCCTAATGCCATTGCCGTCGAGCCCCCTTCAGAGCCACCTAACATACTACCCAAATCCATGCTTTTTAATGAATCTTGATTTTGTGACCAATCAACAACCGCGGGTAATGCTTGCATATAACCTTGTAAATCTTTTTCTGTGATATCTGCCGCAAGGCTTGAAAAACTCATTGCTAACAAACTAAGAGATAAAATTATTTTTTTCATGTCGAGCACCTTTATTCAATTGTTAGTTGCATTAAAGACTATTAATTAGATAACCGCTATAAATTAAAGAGGGTTTTAGTCTGTTAACATCAGATGATATACTACATTTTTGCCTGATGTAGCTGAACCACATGTTAATTATTTCAAATACCGTAACAATCGATGAATGGGAAGTCGAGCTGTCAGCTATTCGTTCACAAGGAGCGGGTGGTCAAAATGTTAATAAAGTGGCCAGTGCGATCCACCTTCGCTTTGATATTAATCGCTCAAAGTTACCAGAGTTTTATAAAGAGCGGTTGTTGGCGTTCAATGATAGTCGTATCACTAAAGAAGGTGTGATTGTTCTCAAAGCGCAAAGTCATCGAACTCAAGAGCTAAACAGGGAAGATGCGTTAAAGCGACTAAAACAGCTTATTTTATCAGCCACTAAGGTTGAACGTGCTCGTCGTGCTACTAAGCCAACACGTAATTCACAGCGCAGACGCATGGATAAGAAAACCAAACATGGTAATACCAAAGCGCTGCGCGGCAGTGTTAAAGTTTAATTTATAAGTTTGGTTTAAGCACCTCAAATAACGCGTTAATATGATCGTCTCTATCATTAAGCGCAGCTATATAACGGTATTTTTCACCGCCAGCTTGTTCAAAAATCTCTCGGTTTTCACCTTCTAATTCTTCAAGTGTTTCAAGGCAATCAGCGCTAAATGCAGGGCTGATAATAGCCACGTCTTTAATCCCTTCGCTTGGTAAGCTCTCAAGGGTTGCATCTGTGTAAGGTTTTAACCACTCAGCTTTACCAAAACGGCTTTGGAAAGTGGTGATCACTTTGTCTTTGTCTAGGCCTAGCTTTTCTACCACTAAACGAGTGGTTTGTTGGCATAGGCAGTGATAGGGATCGCCATTATCTAAAAACTGTTTAGGCATACCGTGGTACGAAAACACTAATTTTTGTGGCATACCGTGTTTTTCTAAATCTTCGCTAATGCTGTTAGCGAGTGACTCTAGGTAGGTTGGGTTTTTGTGATACCCATTTATAAAGTGAAGCTCTGGCACCCAGCGCCATTTTTTTAATACATTCGCCACGGCATCAAATGTTGAGCCTGTTGTTGGGCTTGAATATTGTGGGTAAAGTGGCAACACAATAATGCGGGTTAAGCCTTTATCTCTAAGCTCTTCAAGGCCCGCTTCGATTGATGGATTACCGTAGCGCATCGCCATAACCACTTCGGTATTGGTATAGCCATGCTGTTTTAATAAGGCATTTAATTTAAGGCTTTGCTGGCGTGTAATATGGGTCAGTGGCGAGCCATTTTCAGTCCAAATACTTTTATATAGTTTAGCTGAGCGTTTTGGGCGAATACGCAAAATGATGCCATGCAGGATGATCATCCACACAATACGCGGTATTTCTACGATACGAGGATCTGACAAAAACTCACGTAAGTAAATGCGCAATGCACTTGCTGTTGGGGCATCGGGGCTGCCTAAGTTGGTCAGTAAAATCCCTGTTTTTTGATTAAAACGCTGATCATGAGGGTTATCGGTAACGGCTGAAAATCGCGACACGCAATGCTCCTAAAGCAAAATAGACGGTTATGGAATATAGGCTATTAATATTAATAGCCTATTGTAACGAATGAAAGGGTAAATAGGATCACTGATTTACAATGATTTGATCATGATCCTAAATGGAGTCGGTTTTTTAGCTTCTAGTTGCTGTAACTTTTCAATGGATTTAGCACTAAATATATGCCCCTTTGGTAGCAACATAATACCCGTGTGGCTATGCAGTGCATGGCTAAGTACCATATTGATGGCTAGCTCTTTGGCCGTTATTATTTTCATCGAGCCTACTTTTGCTTGCTGCTTAATACATTTAACTCGGCAAGCCTCCAAAGCTTGTACTAATTTAGGATGGTAAAAGTTACCGCTGTACATTTTTACTGTTTCGAGTGCATGTTGGTGCTTTTCTTCATCTTTTAAATTACTTTGTTCAAATGCATTCCAATAGTCACGAGAAAGCGCGAGTATCATTGCACTAAGAGGAATATCATTACCTTTTAATCCTTTAGGTAGGCCATTTCCGTTATAGCGTTCGTACTGGTGATAAATGGCGTCAGATACTTCATGCAGATGAGTCGCAGGCATTAACATCAATTGTGCTGTACTTGGATGCGTATAATAACTTTTGCGTTGCTGTTCATTAAGCGCATGCACGGGTTTTTCATAAAGTGCGGGATCCATTGCTAACAGCCCTATCTGAGCTAAGTAACCAGCCATTGCCGCCATTTCTATATTTTTTGGTGGTAGCTGCAACTGTTTTGCTATTTGCGTACAGGTATTGGCAATGTTCTGCGCTTTGGTGCCATCTAAATATGGATTGGCATTAATGAAGTTATAGAGCAACTCAACTGTTGAACTATGTTCGTGTTTTTCATGGGCGTTGGCAATTTCGAGTTTTTTAAGTACTTGTTTTATTTGTTTGGTTCTTTTTTCAACGCGCTGTTCAAGAGAGCTATTAAGTTCTTTGAGGACTTCATTATGGCGATTAATTTGTTGTTGGAGTTTCAGGTTTTGTTTTTTAAGTTGATATTTTTCAATACTGTCGGTGATGGAACGTAGTAATAAGTCATTTTGCCATGGTTTTTGGATATAGCCATGGATCTTGCCTTGATTAACAGCTGCTAAGGTGATTTCTATATCGGCATAACCAGTAAGTAAAATACGCTGAGTATCAGGTGCTAATTTTTGCGCTTGTTGAAAAAGTTCAGCGCCATTCATTTTTGGCATCCGCATATCGCTAATAATTACATCAAATTCATACTGTTTGATTAATTTTAGTGCATCTATAGGTGAATCACTGGTAAGTACCGTAAGTTGCTGCGTTTTGAACAGCCGCGATAAAGAACGTAGCACAATCTCATCATCGTCAACGCATAATACTTGCATGGTTGGTAGGTCTGCTGATTGACTCACGATTTTACCTATGGATAAACAATATTATTAACCATAGCCTGTCTGCTATAGTTTTTCTAATTAAACCGTGTCATTGGCATCAATTGTGCTAATTTTAATGACAAGATAATCGTTTTTAATTGCTGGTTAATTAAGATGGATGCGATAGATGAAGACTACAAGCAAGCTTATTTTCGTGAACGTACCGCGCGTATAAAGGCTGAGCAGCTGATTGAAGATAAAAGTCGCGTTTTATATGCACTAAATGAAGAGTTAATAAAAAAAGTAGCTGATCTTGAGTATCAACAGCAGTTATTTATTCAAGCAGAAAAAATGGCCACTTTAGGTACCTTATGTGCAGGGGTTGCCCATGAAATTAATAATCCCTTAGCTTATGCAATGAGCAATGTAGAAAGTTTGCAACAGAGCATGCATGGCTTTTGTGAGTTACTTGATTTAAACCAGCAATATTTAGCTAAGAGGATTAGTGAAACAAATTTTCAACAACAGTTAGCATCACTTAGTGAGCAGCAATCATTTGCTGAACTGCAGCAAGATATTCATCAACTAGTGGCCGATAGTGCTGAAGGCTTAAGGCGCATTAATCAAATCGTGGGCAATTTGCTTAATTTTGCGCGACCAACAACTAACAAGAAACAATTGGCTGATATGACAGATGCTGTGAAAAATGCGCTTAAATTGCTTAAAAATCAATTAAAAGGTTGTCAGTTAACCACATCAATAACGACATTGCCGCTGAGTTATTGTGATTTGGCAACCATCAATCAAATAATGGTTAACATACTTATTAATGCTTCACATAGTTGCGAAGCATTAATTGATAGACAAGCACATATTCACGTGCAAGTTGATAGCGACGACCAGCAAATAATTATTAGTGTTAATGACAATGGTTGTGGCATGAGTGAGCAAGTGCTTGCAAAAGTTTTTGATCCATTTTTTACTACTAAACCAGTTGGCAGGGGGACCGGTATGGGCATGCCATTAGTGTACACTATGGTTAATGATCATCAGGGAAAAATTGAAATTGAGAGCACCGTAAATATAGGTACATGTGTGCGATGTATATTTCCAGTGTTGAGTGAGCGACCTTAACTCAGGCAAAAACCATTTAACCAGAGTTAGGTTAAGTAATAATTTGCTTTTAAATTAGCCAATTGTTGGTTAGTGTAGGTATGAATTTTATAATAACTTGAGGGTGAATAATGCTTAATGAAAAAAGTGAATTGGTTCTTAGGGATTATCTAAGTCAGCACCCTGAACTAAAAGTGGTGAGTTCTGACAGCGTGATTGGTTTTATCAGTGGGTTATTGGCGTGCTCGGAATTTTATGGCGAGTCAGAAATTGCCAATTATATTGCTGATAAAAATGACCCTATTTATACCCAATTAATGACAAGCTCAGCGGAGCATGACGCAATGATCACGCTGCTGGATAATGTGACCGAAGCTCAGGTAGCGCAGCAGCATATACTGGCAAGTATTTATCCTCATGGTAAAGATGCTAAAGCGCCGAGTGAGCAACTACAACAATGGTGTGTAGGCTATTTAGCTGCTTATATGGTGAATCAAGAAGTATGGCAGCATGACTTTAACTTTTTACTCAGTGCCGATAAACAGGTCGTTGAGAATCAGGCGGATGGACAGTTATTTATTGATAACTTTGAAGCGACGCTTAATTTACTAGCCACTTTTGCGATGTGGCCAGATTCGCTCAAAGAGCATCCAGAACCTGCGGTACTTAGTGAAGGCTTTGCGCTACTGTATACCGGATTAGATGAAAGTCTTACTGGCATTGCATCCATGGCATTGATGCTAGAAGATGAAAAACTGGCTTTGTGGGAAGAAGAAGGCTAGAAAACATAGTTTTAACAACCAGCATGATTTGAATAATCATGCTTTTTTTTGTTTAAAATTCAATCAAAAACATGAAATAGGAGAAAATTTAGCTAACTTTTGCATATATCGACCATTGTCGCAGTTAAATATGTTTCTTTTTATATGTGTATGTTGCTAGGATGTTTGCCAAAGCGCAATTTTGTAAATGACGCTTGATCACACTAATTATAACTTTTATTAATTTACCTGTTTACTACTGCAATTGAGTAAACAGGTGAAGAGTCAACAGGGTCGAACAACACACATGACAACACTTCGTTTAAATACATTGGCTATCGCCGTAGGACTTGCATTTAGCACCTCTTCAGTTATTGCTGAAGAAGCAACAGTTCAAGCAGAAAAAAATATAGAACAAATTTCCGTTTTAGGTTCACGGGTTTCTAACCGCACAGCAACTGAATCTTCGTCACCCATTGATTTAATTGACGCTGATGATTTAAACAAAGGTGGCTTTACCGAGCTTGGCCAAAGCTTACAAGCTACAGCGCCATCGTTTAATTTTTCGCGTACTCAAGTATCAGACGGCTCTGATTTATTCCGCCCAGCAACATTGCGCGGCTTACAGCCAGACCAAACGCTGGTTTTAGTAAACGGTAAGCGCCGTCATAATCAATCTATTTTTGGCCTTAATGGAACAGTTGGTGCAGGTGCTGCGGGTACCGATATGAATGCTATTCCACTGACTGCACTTAAAGGGGTTGAAGTATTACGTGATGGTGCTGCAGCGCAGTATGGCTCTGATGCTATTGCTGGGGTCATTAACTTATCACTGAATAACTCAACAGGTATAACAACTGGTTATGTACAATATAGTGAAACAGCTGAAGGTGATGGCGAGACTATTTCAGCGGGTTTAAATCGCGGTTTTGATTTGGGCACTGAAGGCGGTTTTATTAATTTATCTCTTGAGTATCGTGATGCCGATGGTACTAACCGTGCAGAGCGCGATACCGGTGGTTCGCTTGATGTAGAGCCAGGTACGTTATCTGACAACGTTCGTTGGGGCCAAGGTAATTCGGAAAGTGAATTTACCTCGTTATTTTATAATATGGCATTGCCAATGGGCGACGGTGAGCTTTACTCGTTTGGTGGTTACTCTGAGCGCACTGCACTGGGTAACGGCTTTTACCGTAACTTTAACGAAGCATCTAAAAATGTTACTCAAGTATACAGTGATGGTTTTTTACCGCGCATTTATAACGAAGCACAGGATATTTCTATTGCGCTAGGTTTTAAAGGTGATATTAATCCAGATTGGAATTACGATGTATCGGCAGTTTATGGTGAAAACCAATATGACTTTACATCACGCAATACATTAAACGCTTCTTACGCGGCGGAGTATTTATTTAATAATCCAACGGCAAGTGATGCTGAGATAGCAGCAAATGCAGGCCCAAGTGGTGGTTACTCAGGTGGTTTTAGGTTCGATCAAACAACAGTTAACCTTGACGTAAATGGCATTGTGGACATTGGTCGCGGCGAACCGCTCTATGTAACAATTGGTGCAGAGTATCGTAAAGAAAATTACCAGATAGTGCCTGGTGATGAAGCATCGTACGCATGTGGTTTAGCAAACATGGATACATCGTATCCATCAGTGAACGACCCTGAGCAATTTGCACAATGTGGCTTTCAAGCTTATAACGGTTTGCGTCCAGAAGCTGCAAATCAGAGTGATCGTAACAGCTACGCATTTTACGTAGATGTTGAAACTATGCTTACTGATGCATGGAACGTCAGTGGTGCACTTCGCTATGAAGATTTCTCTGATGCTGGAGATGACTTAATTGGTAAGTTAGCAACGCGTTATGAATTTAACGATGACTTTGCAGTACGTGGTGCGGTATCTACTGGCTTTAGGGCCCCTTCGCTGCAGCAAAGTGGCTATACAGCATTTACTACTAACTTAGGATCCGACGGCACGTTAACGCAATCATTTACTGCAAATACGGGCACTGCTTTCCCAAGTGCACTAGGTGTAGATAGCTTAAAGCTTGAGACATCGACAAACTACAGTGCTGGTTTTGTTTACGATGTAACAAGCGAACTTTCGTTAACGGTTGATTTTTACCGCGTAGAAATTGAAGACCGTATTACACTTGGCAGTTTATTAACGGCTGACGATGTATCGTTTAGCTCTGAGGCTGTTGCTGCTTTACAAGCAACCGGCGCTGTACAAGCTAACTACTTTTCAAACTCAGTTGATTCAACCACTCAAGGCGTTGATATAATTGCATCATATCGTACAGATGTAGAAGGCGGTAACTTTGGTGTTACTTTTGCGGGTAACTTAAACGATACTAAAATTGATGGTGTAAACGCAGCGGACGGCATTCCAGAATCGGTTGCATTTGATGATTTACAACGCAGCTTTTTTACCGACGGACAGCCTAGTGAACGAGCAACACTTACCTTTGACTACGAACGTGATGCATACACTTCAACAATTCGTTTTAATTACTTTGGCGAAACCGATGTAAAATATTTTGGTAACGATCATATACCATTACCGGGTGAGCTTTCGCCAACAGGTTCGTTTAAACCAACAAGTACGGTTGAATCTGCAGTGTTAGTTGATTTAAACGTGAGTTACCAAATTAACGATATGTTTGTGCTTTCGGTTGGTGCCGATAACGTATTTGATGAAACGCCAGATGAACTAGGCGATGACGAAGTACTAAACTTTATCACCAATGGCGCATTTAAATACCCTGTACGTGCATTGCCTTATGGCTTTGATGGCAGAAGTTATTACGCAAAAGTAAGCTTTAGTTTCTAAATTTATAGTTGTTTATTAAGCCCGCAAATAAGCGGGCTTTTTGATTTAAAATACTTGTATTTTTTTATATCAAGCATACAATCGCAAAACTTTTAAAGAGGAAAAATAAATGAGTAAACGTCGTTCTAAAGTGACTAAATCTACAACATCAGTAGATACAGGTCGGGGTGTTATTCGCGATAATGCATTAGCGGCATTAGTGACATCGAAAATTTTTAAACCACAAATTGTAGCTGCTAAAAAAGGCAAAGGCGCTTACAAACGCAACAAAAAACACGCAGGACAAGAGTCCTATTTAATCGCCGCTTAATGACGTTGTGATCAAATAGGGCTTTTATTTAAATGCTATTTTTTACAAAAAATAGCAAGCTCCGACATTTTTTTAAAAACCTCGCTTAGATAATTTTTTTCTAAGCGAGGTTTTTTGGTTATATAGTCTACCACCTTATTGTTTATATCTATTCCCACTCTCATTTACGTTTTCGTAAAACTTGCTAGAGCCCGCGAAGATACTCGCAAATAAAACTTAACCATAAATTAACCTTGTATTCATATTCTGTATGCGAAATTACCCTTTCTTTAAACGGGATGGCTCTAATTTAGTTCTAAATAACGATAAAAAATATATTTTATGGTCTTTTTTTATTAATAAAGTGGCTGTTTTATATACATCATATATCCAAATTAAGTTGACGTATGAGTTAACTGTGGTAGTTTTTAAACTGAGTTGTAAATTTAATGTTATATTTAACCCTGGGCGGAGGAGCTATGAGCTCACAAATGACAATAAAAAATGCTTTTAAGCTAAGTGCGGTATCGCTTAGTTTTGTAGGCTTAAGTACGCATGCAGCAGTTGACTGTAGTGTATTAACACAATGGCAAACGGGTCAAACTCACAGCGGTGGCAGCCAAGTACACGCACAAGATAATGCGTATGAGGCAAAATGGTGGACACAGTCAAATCCAGTTGAAAATGCTGGTGACTGGCAAGATTGGAAACTTTTGGGTTTGTGTGACAGCGCTGTCACAGAAAATCAGGCGCCAAATATTACAGTATTAACCCCCGCAAACAATTCTCAATTTGCTGATAAAGACAGCGTTGTCATGACTGCGCAAGCAACCGATGACGATGGCTCTGTGACAAAAGTTGAGTTTTTTGTTGATGGTGCATTAATCGCAACTGATAGTAGCGCACCGTTTAGTACTAATTGGCCTGCAGTTGTCGGCACACATCAAGTGAGTGCTGTGGCAACCGATGACGATGGCGCGCAATCTACGCAAGTGATCAATACGATCAGTGTTACTGAGATCGTGGAGCCGGTTAATCAAGCACCGGTGGCAACAATTAGTTTCAGCAGTTTACCAACAGAATTAACGGTTGGCTCACAAGTGGTGTTTGCGCTTGCTGGTACTGACAGTGATGGTCAAGTAACGGCACTTAACTTTGCGGTTAATGGTGCTGATGTGCACCAAGCAAGTACGGCATCAAGCAGTTATGCTTGGCAAGCAACAGCGCTTGGTCAGGCAACCTTTACGTTAACGGTAACTGATAACGAAGGCGCAACAGCCCAAGTAACAAAGCTGCTTACTGTTGTTGAAGAAAATACCGGACCAGTGACTGGAACTGATTGTCATCCGCAGGGGTTATATCAAACACCAGGTGTAAATACGCCGTATTGTACTGTGTATGATGCAGATGGTCGTGAGATAATGGGTGTTGATCATCCGCGTCGTGTAATTGGTTACTTTACCAGTTGGCGCAATGGCGCAAATGGCCAACCGAGCTATTTAGTAAATGATATTCCATGGGATAAGATAACTCATATCAACTATGCGTTTGCCCATGTTGATGCCAATAATAAAGTATCGATTGGCGATCCAAATGCTGCAGGTAATCCAGCTACAAATATGGAATGGCCAGGAGTGGTAGGTGCCGAAATGGACCCAAGCTTCTCGTATAAAGGTCACTTTAATCTTTTAAACAAATTCAAAAAACAACACCCACACGTTAAAACATTAGTATCTGTAGGTGGTTGGGCTGAAACGGGCCGCGTTGAAAGTGGTGGTTTTTATACCATGACGACCAATGCAGATGGTTCAGTTAATCAAGCGGGTATTGATGCCTTTGCAAAAAGCTCAGTTGAATTCATTGAAAAATATGGTTTTGATGGTGTTGATATTGATTATGAATACCCATCATCAATGAAAGATTCAGGTCATCCTGATGATTTCCCAATTTCAAATGCACGTCGTGCAGGTTTAAATGCATCTTACCAAGTACTAATGAAAAAGCTGCGCGAAGAGCTAGACCGTGCTGGTGAAAAAGCGGGTAAACATTATTTACTAACAATTGCATCGCCTTCTTCAGGTTATTTACTACGTGGTATGGAAACATTCCAAGCGGTTAAATACCTCGATTACGTTAACATCATGTCTTATGACCTTCACGGTGCATGGAACTCGCATGTTGGCCACAATGCGGCCTTGTTTGATACCGGTATTGATTCTGAACTAGCGCAATGGGGGGTTTACTCAACAGCTGAGTTTGAAGGGATTGGTTATTTAAATACTGATTGGGCGGTACGTTATTTTCGTGGTGCAGTATCGGCAGGACGTATCAATATTGGTATTCCTTACTACACCCGAGGTTTTAAAGATGTCAGCGGGGGTACTAATGGGCTGTGGGGGCAATCTGCACTACCTAATCAAGCAGATTGCGCAACAGGTACCGGCGTTGGTGAAAAGAACAAGTGTGGTAATGGCGCATTAGGCATTGATAATCTTTGGCATGATAAGAACGATGCAGGACAAGAAATGCCAGCAGGTTCTAACCCGTTGTGGCATGTTAAAAATCTTGAGAACGGCATTGTTGGTTCGTACTTAGGTGTGTATGGCTTAACACCAGAGACTGATGTTGATGATCAATTAACGGGTACTTATACACGTCACTATGACAGCGTTGCTGTTGCACCTTGGTTATGGAACTCAGAGAAAAAAGTATTCCTATCTATTGAAGATGAGCAGTCTATGGCAGCTAAAGTTGATTACGTAATTAACAATGGCCTTGGCGGTATCATGTTCTGGGAACTTGCTGGTGATTATGATTTTGACTCAGCAAAAGGTGAGTACTTCATGGGTTCTACCTTAACAACTTTGGCTTATGACAAGTTTAACCAAAGTGGTGTGGCGTACGACACTCATCCAGGTAATCCAAACTTTGTTGTACCAACTGAAGCGGTAGATGTAACGTTTGCAGCAAAAGACTTCCCAATTGGTGATGATAACTACCCAATTAGCCCAACATTTGCGTTCACTAATAACTCCAATATTGATCTAAGCGGTGCGAAAATTTCGTTTGATGTACCTGTATCAACATCGGCTATTTTTAAATCTAACTGGAACGCACAAGAAAAATTGGGCATGGCAGTTGAAGTAAATGGCTCAAATGCCGCAGGTAACAACATTGGTGGGTATGAAAATGAATTCCACCGTTTTTCAATCACTCTGAACAATGAATGGGGCGGTCAACCGAAAGACTTCAGTGGTGGCAAAACAGTCAATGCGCAAGTTATGTATTACATGCCAATTACCGGTCCTAGTAACTTTACTATAGAAAAAGATGGCAAAGTTTACGCGTTCAAATTTGAATACCCACAATTGCCTGATGGGACTACCGGTGGCGGCGACACCACGGATCCTGGTAATGGTGGTGGCGATACATCTGGTATGTGTGAAGGTGTGGCTGTGAGCTCAATCCCTGTATATCCAAACTTCCCTCAAAAAGACTGGGCAGGCAATCCAAGCCATGCCGCAGGCGGTGACTTAATGGTTCATAACAGTGCCGTTTATAAAGCGAAGTGGTGGACAAGTTCTGAACCAGGAGCAACAGCTGACTGGACTAAAAGTTGTAGTCTGTAAGTAAATAATAGGGGCAAGTTTGCTTGTCCCAAAATTTCAGCTTTTCAAGGACAAAACAATGAAAGCTATTAAATTTAAAACTTTATCACTCTCGGCAGTGGCAAGCAGCGTATTACTAACAATTATGCCAGCGCAAGTGAACGCCCATGGTTATATGGATAGTCCAAAAGCGCGGCAAGCTTTTTGCCAAGCCGATGGTGGGTATTGGTGGCCAGAAGATGGCACTAATATTCCAAACCTTGCTTGTCGCGCCGCATTTTTAGAGTCGGGTACAGTGCAATTTGTACAAGATATTGAGTTTTCTGTTAATACACCGGACTACTTAAATCAAGCTGCTGTAGAGGCTAAGGTACCAAATGGGTCGTTATGTGCCGGTGGTGACAACGCAAAGCGTGGTATGGATTTACCTTCGCCGCATTGGCAACGCAGTGATGTGGTACCTAATGCCAATGGTGAAATTCAAATTCGTTACTTAGCAGCAACGCCGCATAATCCCAGTTTTTGGCAGTTTTATTTAACTAAACCAAGCTTTAATGCAGCAACAGATGTATTGACGTGGGCTGACTTAGAGCTAGTTCAACAACATGAAAATATTGACGTTATCAAAGATACCGATGGAAAGCGTTATTACGAAATGAATGTTGCTATTCCACAAGGGCGCAGCGGCGATGCTATTTTATATAGCCGTTGGCAACGTATTGATGTGGTGGGGGAAGGTTTCTATAACTGTAGCGATATCAATATTGTGACAGACGCAGGGCCGACGGATCCGAGTGTTTGGTCAAGTGTTGGTTACTTTGTTCGTCAAGGACAAAGTGCCATTGCGGGTGACACTGTTTGGGCACGTTTATTTGATGAAAATGGCCAAGAGGTTATCAATCAGCAATTAAAAGTGACCGCTGCGAATCAAGCGAGTTGGCAGCAAGCACTGGCACAACAACTGAACTTAGATTATGCCCATTTAGTACAAATTGGCGTGCAAAATCAAGCCGGTGACGTGGTTTATAACAGTACTGATGTACTGACTAATCAAGTGTATAGCAGTAATGAAAATTACACTTATAGCTTAAGCGTGCAAAGCGCTCCCACTAATACTGCGCCAATTGTACATACTTTGGATGATTTAGTTGTCGATGAAAACACCAGCACAGCTGTACACCTTCATGCTTTTGATGATGAACAAACGCAATTGAGCTACAGCTGGTCAGTGCCAGCACCACTGAGCTTTACCGGTGGTGACGCAAACGTGGTGATTAGTGCGCCAGAGGTATCAACAAGCACAGATTATACCGTGTCTGTGTCGGTTTCAGATGGTCAATTAAGTACTCAAACTAGTTTTAAAGTCACTATAAATGACAGCGTTATCAGTGAGCCTGATGTTGTAGCTTGGAGTAGTAGTGTTGTATATCAAGCCGGTGACAAAGCCAGTTTTCAAGGTGTTGTTTATACCGCGAAATGGTGGAACCAAGATCAGCAACCTGATAGCTCTAATGCATGGCAAAGCGATTCACAATCGGATATGAATAACGATTGGAATGCAAGTAAAGCCTATCAAAGTGGCGCTGAAGTAACGTATCAAGGACAGCGCTATAGCGCTAAGTGGTGGACTCAAGGTGATACACCTGGACAAGCCAATGTATGGACCAAACTTTAATAAGAAGCCTAAGTTTTGTAGTTCAAACTTATTAAATAATTAAATTAATAATGGATAAGAGAGAAATATGAATATTAAACAGTTAACAGCAGCCATTGGCGTTGCTCTATTTGCAAGTACAGCCGTTGCAGCACCGTCTACACCAAGTATTAATTGGGAACCGCAACAATATTCGTTTGTTGAAGTGAACTTAGAAGGTAACGGTTCTTATAAGCAACTTGTTACCCGTGTGGAGCAGGTGAGCATCAATATTCAATGGAGTGCATGGAGCGGTGACGGTGGTGACAGCTACAAAGTTTACTTTGATGATATGTTGGTAAATGAAGGCACACTTTCTGCAGGTTCTAAGAGCGGAACTATTTCTTTCCCTTATGACAAAGCTGGTCGCCATACATTGTATGTAGAACTATGCGAAGTCGGTACTACTTGCGCACGCAGTGCCGGTAAGCCAATCGTAATTGCAGATACCGACGGCGGGCACTTAGCGCCATTGCCGATGGATGTTGATCCTAATAATCGTGATATTGGTACCAAAGCAGGGTTAGTGACCGGTGCGTATTTTGTTGAGTGGGGTATTTACGGTCGTGATTATGATGTAACAAATATTCCAGCACAAAACTTAAGTCACATTTTATATGGCTTCATTCCAATTTGTGGTGAAAATGCATCACTAACTGGCAGTCCTAAACAAGCACTTGAAACAGCCTGTGCTGGCTCTGCTGATTATGAAGTGGTTATCCACGATCCATGGGCTGCTGTACAAAAAGCATTACCAGGTGTGGATGCAGCGGATCCAATCCGTGGTACGTATTCACAGTTAATGGCACTTAAGCAGCGTTACCCGGATCTTAAAATCTTACCATCAGTAGGTGGCTGGACGCTATCTGACCCATTTGGTGGTTTTACTAATAAAGCTAACCGCGACACATTTGTAGCATCAATGGAAGAGTTTTTAAGAACCTGGAAGTTTTACGATGGTGTTGATATTGACTGGGAATTTCCTGGTGGTGACGGCGCTAACCCAGATATTGGCGATCCGATAAATGATGGTCCTGCATATGTTGCGTTAATGCAAGAGCTGCGCGCTATGCTTGATAAGCTTGAAGCTGAAACAGGCCGTACTTATGAGCTTACGTCAGCAATTGGCGCTGGTTACGATAAAATTGAAGACGTTGACTACCAAGCCGCTAGCCAATACATGGATTATATCTTCGCTATGACTTATGACTTTTATGGGGCATGGAGTGGCGTAACTGGCCATCAAACTGCGCTTTATTGTGGTGAGCATATGAGCGTAGGGCAATGTAATGGTACGGGCGTAGATGAAAACGGTGAGCCACGTAAAGGCCCTGCTTATACAACAGATAACGCAGTACAGTTATTATTAGCACAAAATGTAAACTCGAAAAAAATTGTTGTTGGTACTGCTATGTATGGCCGTGGTTGGGAAGGTGTTTATCCAACAGGCACCACTATTGATGGTAACCCTATGACAGCAACAGGCTCCGGTCCATTAAAAGGCTCAACAGCACAAGGCGTGTGGGAAGATGGCGTTATTGATTATAAAGGCATCAAAACTCATATGATTGGTGCTGCAGGTACTGGTGTTAATGGCTTTGAAGTAGGCTACGATGACCAAGCGCAAGCGGCGTATGTGTGGAATCGCGCCACAGGTAAACTAATCACTTATGATAGCCGTGAGTCAGTGATAGCTAAAGGTGCTTATGTTAATCAATATAACTTAGGTGGGTTATTTGCATGGGAAATTGATGCAGATAATGGCGATATTCTCAATGCTATGCACGATGGCTTAGGCGGAGTTGTTACACCACCAAGTAATAAAAAACCAGTGTTATCAGTATCAAGCACTGTAACCGTGAACGCTGGCGAAAGTGTTTCTGTCAGTGCTTCAGCAACAGATGCCGATAATGATCCACTGACGTTTAGTTGGACTGCATCACCTGAGTTAACAGTATCTGGCAGTGCAACAAGCACATTGGCAATTACTGCACCTAACGTAACCCAAGACAGCCAGTTTACCGCAACCGTCAGTGTAACTGATGGCAAAGCAACGGTAAGCCAAAGTGTTTTGGTTAATGTCATCGCGCCAACAACTGGTGACAACACTGCACCGACAGTTGATGCGATTGCTGATATCACTATTGAAGAAGGCGCTTCTGCAGCAGTAACGGTTGTTGCCTCTGATCCGCAAAACGACGCACTGACTTATACATGGTATGTCCCTGCAGGTCTTACATTAGTTGGCAGTGGTGCCAGTGTTAATCTTACGGCCGGCGCAGTAGCTGCAGATACAAACTTAACAGTATCTGTGGCAGTAAGTGACGGCCAAGTTGCTACCACTCAAAGCTTTACTGTAACGGTAACTAACACCGATACAACGCCTCCTACAGGTGATACGTGGGATGCCAGTAAGGTATATGTTGGTGGCGATACTGTTGTTTATAACGGCGTAACATACAAAGCTAAATGGTGGACTCAAGGTGATCGTCCCGACTTAGGTGGCGTTTGGGAAGCAATTACGCAACCAACAGATGATACAGGTGCTCTGATTTGGCAGTCATCAGCAACTTACAATAGCGGTGACCAAGTTTCTTATGGTGGTAACAAATACCAAGCGAAGTGGTGGACTCAAGGAAATGAGCCCGGCGTAGCAGACGTATGGAAATTACTTTAATTAGCCTATTAATCAAGCCTACTTTTAGGTAATAAATTAAAGTGTAATTTACTCACATAAAGCAGCTTTCGGGCTGCTTTTTTTGTATTTCGAGTCAGATGCACCATACTGTACAAAGCGTCTATAATTTTACTAGGCTGTAGTTATTAAATACATTTACTTATTTTTGATATTGTTGAGTCCAATTAGTAGCGGCTGCGAAAAAACTCTGCAAGTAGGGGTGGTGTTACCTTGGCCACCGTTTGTCTTTGATGGTGAGCAGGCTCTTACAGGAATAGATGTAGAGATCAGCCGTTTGGTGTTAACGCATGCTGGATTCTGTAGTCAGTTTGTGTCTTTACCGTCATCAAAGCGCGGTTTGGTCGAGCTTGAAAAAGGCCGCGTGGATATATTAACTGCTGCG
This sequence comes from Pseudoalteromonas sp. SG43-6, assembly GCF_014164365.1. NCBI lineage: Bacteria > Pseudomonadati > Pseudomonadota > Gammaproteobacteria > Alteromonadales > Pseudoalteromonadaceae > Pseudoalteromonas > Pseudoalteromonas sp. SG43-6. Next base: position 43,520 of record NZ_JACJEZ010000010.1, on the reverse strand, counting down.
AGTTTCAATCAACAACGTGCCCAATATAGTCACTTTTCAACCCCATATAGACGTGAGAAAATGCGGCTGTTCTGGTATGAAGATGCTAAGTACCTAACACACGATTTAGCCAGCCTGTTGGCGCAACAAAAAACCATAGCCGTAAATAATGGTGGTTATTATGGTAAAGAATTTGAGCAGCTAAGCAAAGTCACAAACAATAAAGATTTACTTGTACGAGTACCTTTGCTCAAGCACCGGCTATATATGTTAAAAGCTAAACGCGTCGATTTTATGATCGATGATGAAATATCTGGGTTATACCTCATAAGCCAAGAAAAAATCCCCGGTATTACACTGCATCCTTATGTTATTCATGATAATCCAATCCATTTTATGCTCAGTAAAAAAACGGTCACGATGGACAATGTGCGCTCAATTAATGCAGCGATCATTGATATGCAATCGAATATCAAGCAAATAATTGCCAGCTATACCTATTAATTAACTGGCTATAATTGATACCACTAAAGCTGCGCACGTTTTACTGTGTCTGAAGGGTTTTCACCAAATAGTTGTTTATAGTCTTTAGCAAACTGGCCCGGATGCCAAAAGCCCCAATTGGCGGCAATCATTGAAATGTGTTTATTTTGTTGCGGATCACTGAGTTCACGGCGTATTTGGTTAAGCCGGGTCATGCGTAAAAAACGCAGCGGATTGATGCCTAAAATACTTTCAAAGCTGTATTGTAAAGTCCGTCGACAAACGTAGGTAAACTCACATAATTGGGTGATAGTCACTATGTTGTCTGGGTGATCGTGAATAAATTCTTTCGCTTTATCAACAACGTTTTTACGGTGTTTATAACTTGGGGTTACTTTTTGCTGGGGGAGTTGTGATTGCAGTAAGTGCAGCACTAAATTTAATAAAATATCGTGTTGTAAAGCCGCACTTGCTCCACCGCCATTAGCATAAATGATTTGTTCAATGCATTCACGAGCACGTTGCAGTGTTTGTGGTGATGTTGTAATACGCGGTGACCCATGTTCACAAATGCCCTGAAGCGACAACCCTTGTCGCTGAGCAATTTGATGAAGCGTATCTTGATTGATCACCATGCCATAAATATTAAATTGCTCAGGGGTGATCAGCTCAAAGTTGCAATCACTTGGGCGGCACATTAATTGATTATCAGCGATGGTGAGACCATTAATTTTACTGTTTTGTGCGTTTACCGGAATGCCAAGCCATAACGCATTTGGCCATACTTTACACTGTTGTCGTAATGCGCACTGGGTATACTCTTTAAACACTTGCAAACCATCATAAGCCACTTCATCAATACAGCCATAAAAGCGGCCATCACTGACTTGATCATATTTTTGTTGCCAGTTTGTTAGGTTTCCCGCCTGCTGGTCCACATCGGTTGTAGCTAAAGTGCACTTACTTGGTGCATTTGTCGGTAAATTATGTTGCATAGTTGCGTATTACACCTCAGGCTAATTATTACAAGTAAACAGTAGTTGTCCGATTTTTAATTTTAACTATATGATTTTTATTGTTTAAGTAACATTTGCCAAAACTTGATAGTTGCTTGGTACGCTATAAGCTACCTTAAAAGAATCGTTGTACTGTTTATTGCTTTATTTATTGTTTTTTATTGTAGTAAAAGCAATAGCTGTGCCTATCCTTTTTAACACACATTTTGTCAGCAAGGTAAGTTTATGAGTAAATCGTATCGATACACGTTAGGAAGTAAAACCTACCAGTTTAACAATCTCGCACAGTTAATGGCTAAAGCGACCCCGCAGCGCTCTGGTGATAGCTTGGCAGGTGTTATTGCCAGTTCTGCCGAAGAGCGAGCCGTGGCACAAATGACGCTGGCAGAAGTCCCTTTAAAAACATTCTTGAACGATGCCTTGATCCCTTATGAAGACGATGAAATTACTCGGCTAATAATAGATGAACATGACACTAACGCATTTGCAGCAATCGCACATTTAACGGTAGGTGATTTTCGTAATTGGCTGCTGAGTGATCACGCAACAAGCCATGTTTTAGCGACAATCAGAGCGGGTATTACCCCCGAAATGGCTGCTGCTGTTAGTAAAATAATGCGTAATCAAGATCTGATCTTAGTTGCCAAAAAGTGCCATGTTACGACTGCATTTAGAAATACCATTGGCTTACCTGGCCACTTATCAACACGCTTACAGCCTAATCATCCAACAGATAATGTAAATGGCATTGCCGCGAGTATTTTAGATGGGCTGCTGTATGGCAGTGGCGATGCCGTAATTGGTATTAACCCCGCCACTGATAATGTTGCACAAGCGATTAAATTAATGCGGTTAATGGATGATGTGATTGAAAAATACCAGATCCCGACTCAAAGCTGTGTTCTCACGCATGTAACTAACACCATTGAATGTATTGAGGCCGGTGCGCCGGTTGACTTAGTGTTTCAGTCTATAGGGGGGACTGAGGCGACTAACTCAAGTTTTGGTTTTAATTTAAATACACTTGCTGAGGCGCAAGATGCAGCACAAAGTTTAAAACGCGGAACAGTAGGCAATAATGTGATGTATTTTGAAACGGGGCAGGGCAGCTCGCTATCAGCAAATGCCCACCATGGGCTTGATCAACAAACGTGTGAAACCCGTGCTTATGCCGTAGCGCGAAAATTCAAACCGTTACTGGTCAATACCGTAGTGGGTTTTATTGGCCCGGAATATCTATTTGATGGCAAAGAAATTACTCGAGCAGGGCTTGAAGACCATTTTTGTGCCAAATTACTGGGTGTGCCTATGGGCTGTGATGTGTGCTACACCAACCATGCTGAGGCAGATCAAAATGATATGGACAACTTACTGACCTTACTCGGTGTAGCGGGGTGTTCGTTTGTAATGGGGATCCCCGGATCTGACGATATTATGCTTAACTATCAAACCACCTCATTTCATGATGCTCTGTATGCAAGGCGGGTATTAGGTTTGCGTCCAGCACCTGAATTCGAACTTTGGCTGGCAAAAATGAACATTATGACAGATACCCAGCAGCATATTTTGTCTGACACGTTACCGTCACAATTTGCGCGTTCTTTGAAAGCTTTAGGTGGTGGACAGCCATGAAAAACTCATCACCCAAAACGGCACAGCAAATACAGCAACAACATCAAGATAATGGCAAAGTGGTGCATAACCCATGGCGGCAACTACGCAGCTTTACCGATGCACGCATTGGTTTAGGGCGCGCTGGGATCAGTCTTCCGACGGCTGAAATGTTGGCGTTTCAACTCTCCCATGCGCAAGCACGAGATGCGGTTAATTTTCCATTGGATTTAGCTGCGTTAAGTGAACAGCTAGAGGATTTTTGCGCATCACCACTGCATTTACATAGTCAAGCCGTGGATCGCAATCATTATTTACAACGCCCTGATTTAGGTCGAAAACTAGATCAAGCATCGCGCGATCAGCTAAGCAACTATATGAGGAAAGCGGCTATAGCCACTGAGTTACACCATGATATCGCAATCGTTATTGTTGATGGTTTATCGTCTTTAGCAGTACAAAAAAATGCCCATCCTTTTCTTGTTCAGTTACTGACGATACTGCGTGAACAACCAGAGCCATGGCGTTTGGCACCGATCAGCTTAGTTGAGCAAGGTAGAGTGGCGATAGGCGACGACATAGGTGAGCTCCTTAATGCCAAGGTGGTGCTGGTATTAATTGGTGAACGGCCAGGGCTAAGTTCTCCAGATAGTTTAGGGCTGTATTTAACTTGGCAGCCAAAAACAGGGCTGAATGATGCTTGTCGTAATTGTATCTCTAATATTCGTCCTGCTGGGCTGTCATATCAGGATGCAGCACAACGAACTTTATATCTTTTACAAGAAGCGAAACGTTTAAACCTGTCAGGGGTGGGGTTAAAAGATCGCAGTCAAGACGATGTGATAGAGCATCAAACGCAAACAACAAACTTTTTACTATCAGAATAATCAACAACGAAAACATAATGTAATTACAACAATAAATAGCAGGAGAAGATAATGTCAGATAATAAAGAGTACCTTGCAAAAAGACAGTTAAAACGAGGCTCCGCGGGATGGATTTTATTGGCGGGATTAGGAGTGTCGTATGTTATTTCTGGGGATTTTGCGGGTTGGAACTTTGGTATTGCAGAAGCTGGTTGGGGCGGCTTTGCTGTCGCCACAGTATTAATGGCGGTGATGTATTTAACTTTGGTTTTGTCATTAGCAGAAATGTCGGCGGCCATTCCGGCATCGGGTGGTGGCTATAGTTTTGCGCGTCAGGCAATGGGCCCTGCTGGTGGTTATTTGACCGGCTTGGCCGTGTTAATCGAGTATGCATTAGCACCCGCTGCGATTGTTATTTTTATTGGCTCGGCGGTCGAAGCGCTACTGGGTTTTAATGGTCCTTGGGTGTATGCGCTGTTCTATATTGTGTTTATCAGTATTCATTTAGCGGGAGTGGGTGAAGCATTAAAAGTGATGATGGTGATAAGTGGCTTAGCGGTTTTTGCCATTATAGCCACTGCGATCGCATTATTTACACATTTTGATGTGTCGCGATTGTTTGATATTGCCATCACCGATGCTGCTGGAGCCTCCGAGTTTTTGCCCTTTGGTTGGTATGGCGTGTGGGCTGCATTGCCGTTTGCAATGTGGTTATTTTTAGCCGTTGAAGGCGTACCATTAGCGGCAGAAGAAGCCAAAGATCCAGCTAAAGACGTGCCAAAAGGAATTATAGGTGCAATGTTGTTTTTATTGTTTACTGCTTTGTTAGTCGTAGTATTGATCCCTGGTGCCGGTGGTGCCAGCGCAATGGGGTCTAGTGCCGTGCCGTTAGTTGATGCGCTAAACGTAACAGGGAATGCAAGCTTAGCAACACTCGTTAATATATTAGGTTTAGCGGGTTTAGTGGCGTCGTTTTTCTCGATTATCTATGGGTATAGTCGGTTAGTGTTTGCGCTCTCTAGAGCGGGCTACTTTCCAAAAAGTTTGTCGGTTACAACTTCACGAAAAGTGCCGGCACGTGCCTTAATTGTGCCGGGTATTTTTGGTTTCTTAGCATCATTAAGTGGTGAAGGTGATTTAATGCTGGCGATGGCCGTGGTAGGCGCTACGGTTTCGTATGCATTGATGGCATTGAGCCATATTTTACTGCGTATTAAACAGCCTGAACTCGCACGACCTTATAAAACGCCAGGTGGCATGATAACCTCAGCAATTGCGCTGGTCTTATCTTTGGTGGCTTTAACTGGGGTATACGCGTTTGATCCTCGTGCATTCTTGTTTACTGTGGTGCTATTTGTGATCGGAGCGATTTATTACTTTGCATACAGTAGTAAGCACTTAGTCGCACACAGTGCCTATGAAGAGTTTGCTATGTTGGCTGAAGCTGAAGCCGCTTTAAGTGCAAAATAGTGATAGTTTAATGTTACCAATAGGCCGTTAGCACGGCCTATTAATAATGCAATTAACCAAGGCGGGTCACGTTTATTTTTATACGCCCAGCATTAGCGCCATAAAAACGCACCAAATCATTTGCAAAAGGCGTAAATTCTCCTGAGTGAGTCATTTTAAATTCACCCCCATCGGCAATCTCAAAAGCATCATTATCGCTATGGGCAATAGCACCAATTAAGGCAAACCAGTTTGCATGTGGTAAACGACGAAAGGGTTCGAGCAATGCCATGGGGATCTCTTTTACACCCAACTGTAGGTTATCTCGGTGCCAACCTTGTGGCCCACATTTTACGCCATCGTCATACCAAAGTTGTTCTGGGTAAGGGCTAAAGCGATAAGTAGCTCCTTGTTCAAGCATTAGTCCTGTTGCATTGTATTGCTCTGCGGCATAAACCAACACATCTTGGCTTTGGCCAATTTGTAACACTGACATGTTTTGATTTTTTAAAGCTATATGGGCAGACAAACCGTTAAAACTAAACGTAGTTTGATCTGCATACAGCAGTTGATAACTAAGGTTTTTTAAAGACTCGGGACGATAACTGGTTAATTGATTGATACGTGTAGCAACACTGTGGTGGATAATGGGTAACAGCTTACTTTGTTCGTCATCAACCAGCACGGTACATTCACGATCAATCAGTTTAAATAAAGGATTAAACCAAAAATAATTCTGTTGATGGCTTAACGCGAGAGGATCTGGGGTGATGGTCATATCATCTTGGGCGATAAAACTGTTTTGATCCGCAGGAAATAACGATGAATACTCGATTGCTTGACTAGTTAAAAAGGATAAAGCCACAGGCAGTTCAAGTAACCACTCCATTGCAAAGCGTAAGCAAATATCCGCCAGCCCATCTCGATAATAGCCACCACCGATATCGGAATGTGCGCCTGCAAACCATATTTCATGTACATTGTTTTGATGATTTATAAGGGTAGGCTCAAAAGCTCGACGCTTTTCATCCAGTGCCACACAATGCAGAGCCTGATTTATGTTGGTCGCTAAAGTATGGTTTTCAAAAATAACATGCTCAGCGCCTCGGGTGGCCTTGGTGACTTTGGATAAACCAATGGATGCCACAGTATCAAATACGCATAAATAAACGTTATTATCTATGAGCGGCTCTAAGCACTTTGCAAAACGTCGTGCTAACGCAGCGCCGCGACTAAAGCCAGTGAGTAACAATGTATCGCCAGTTTTGTAGTAGCGCTTAAAATCATTTATAGCATGATTTAAAATACTGGCAACATCGTCATCGCGTGGTGCGAAAGATTGATTGAGGAATCGCTTTAAACGACTTCCTTGAGTTCCAATACCTTGGTAATAGAAGCTAAGTTGATTAGTAAAAGGAGTAACGGGCTCGTTATTTAATTGGCCACCCATTAATAAATGAAGTTTGAGAATATTCGAAATGCTTGCATCTTCCTTAAAATGCGCAGAGCTGAACTGCTCAGCATCACGTGGCTCACTACCTGTGCCATCAAAGTTGAAAATCAGCGTTTTCGCGGTCATAGCATCATTCCTTTATGTGGTTTTTTATAACTTACAGGTAAATTATTTAAATTTGAAGACAATCCACTCAAATATGCTATAAGGATTTTTTGTTATTAATTTTAGGCAATACTTTTTTATAGATTGAAAATAATATAGTCAAATGTAGTCTAAGCTTAAACAGTTGAAGCTCTGGTTTAGTAACAAAGTTCAAGTTGCCATTAAGCCTTAGGTTAAATAGTTAAGTTACGCAGATTTGCCTAGAGCAAATGTATTATTGTGTATCTTTAGATAGGCATGATAAAAGGTATCGTGTTGCTATGACTAAATTTTTTATTATTTTGCTGTTATGCATACAAAGTACTGCTGCGCTTTCTAATTCAATAACACAGCCTTTAGTAGGATCTCATAATGAATGGCCTCCCTACATATTTGCTGATGGAACGGGTATGACTACTGAGCTTGTACGTGCTGCATTTTTTAGCCAGAATATTGCATTCGATATTAAAATAGCGCCATTTAGTCGTGCAATGCGAATGTTAGAAAATAATGAAATAGATTTGATCCCTGCATTATGGTGGACAGAAAATCGTGCTAAAACAATTTTGTTCAGCCAGCCCTACTTTACTAATGAACTTAGCATAATTAGTAATACTAAGTCGCAGCTTGATTATCAAGGCCCTCACAGCCTAGAAAGCTTAACAATCAGTACAATCAGAGGTTATGGATATCATGAGTATTTATAGTCTATTGATAGGCTTACAATCGTTCCTTTGCTTAATGTCCATAGTTGTCTTGAGCATGTAAAAAAGCATCGCGCTGATATTGCTCTGGTTGATAAATACGCAGCATGGTTCGAAATGAAAAAAAATGGTTACTCAACAGAGCTAACAATTTGGCAACCAGCTTTAATTAAGCACCCTCTTCATATAGGGATCAGTAAAGAGCATCCCGATGCTGAATATATAATAACCTCCTTCAACAAAGGGCTAGAGCAAATAAAGCGCTCAGGTGAATATGATGAAATATTAGCCCGTTACGAACATCTAGCCTCAGCACAGCCAGAGTAACTAATAAAAAAATAAAGACACCCACCTAATAAATGGCGATTGTAGTAATTCAAACTTAAATGACACCCATAATAATGACTATATTTGCAGTTTTACCATGAGGAACTAGTATTTTATAAGGAACGTGATATCTGAGATATTTATGGCTACTGCAAGAAATCGACAAATCAGTTTAACGGACACTCGTTACTATCATTGTATATCACGATGTGTAAGACGTGCCTATTTGTGTGGTGTGGATGAATATACGGGTCAATGTTATGAACACCGCAGAAAATGGGTTGAAGATAAGCTAATGAGTTTGGCATCTCTCTTTTTTATAGATGTGTGCGCTTATGCAGTAATGAGTAATCATACTCATATTGTAGTGTACGTAGATAGTAAAAAGGCGGAAAGAGTAAATGATAGAGCAGTTGCAATTCGCTGGCATAAAGCCTTTAAAGGTTCTGAATTAACACGACGTTTTGCTAAAGGTGAAAAGCTAGCATCTTTTGAGATGAAAATAGTTACAGATAGTATTGCGCAATATCGTTCAAGGTTAATGGATATTAGCTGGTTCATGCGCTCTTTAAATGAATATATAGCGCGAAAAGCAAATAAAGAAGATGACTGTAAGGGGCGATTTTGGGAGGGACGGTTCAAATCCCAAGCGTTACTTGATGAAGCCGCATTATTAGCATGTATGGCGTATGTTGATTTAAACCCAGTTCGTGCAGGTATTGCTGACAAACCAGAAAATTCAGATTTCACGAGTGTCAAAAAGCGTATTATTTCGGTCGCAGCAGGGAAACAGCCCAAATCATTACAACGTTTTTCAGGGATGGCAACACAGCATATGGTGAAAGGTTTACCTTTTGAGCTAACTTCCTACCTTTCTCTTGTTGATGCGACAGGGCGCTGTATTCGTCCTGATAAAATAGGTTATATAGCCGCCGATCTAACCCCTTTGCTTGAAAGGTTGCAAATAACCCCCGAAAACTGGTTGAAAGTTACCAGCAAATTTACCACCGTTTTTCACGGTGCTGTTGGAAGACCTGAGTCGTTAAATATGTTTTGTGAACATCAACACTTTAAGCGACGAACGAATCTAACGAATTGCGAAAAATTACTAGCGTGATAACGTAGCCAACCAATAATACATAACTTATTAATTCAGATTTTTTTGACGCCTAAAAATGCAAACGCCTGATATTTATCTGCCATTTGTATAAAAGTCCTTTTTGAAAATAACTACGGTTTTTAATTGTTTCGTTTATTGCCCTAACCTGGATGTTTGCAATTTCATTCTTATTTTGAATGGGTGTCATTGCAATTTTTAGATGGGTGTCTTTTTTATTTACCTTCAATCCATTGTTTTAAAATGTAAGTTTGCATTTTTTTAGATATATATGGATGGGTGTCATTATAATTGCAATTTTTAGATGGGTGTCTTTTTTATTTACCTTCAATCCATTGCTTTAAAATGTAAGTTTGCATTTTTTTAGATATATATGGATGGGTGTATGGATGGGTGTCAATTTTAATTTTAATGGGTATCATTATAATTTCTAGATGGGTGTCATTTTTTATTTTATTTCTAGGTGTGTAAGTGAAGCGGCGGCTCCACTTACTCTTGTTAGTTGCTTAATGTAATTTCATCTTTGGCCTAACGACCCGGAGCACTTTTTCGCTGATCCATAATGCAAAGGTTTTGGCGCTGCCGTGGATAGCGCGTTGATGCATGCGATAGAGCGAAATATACATAAAGCGGGCTATCTTGCCTTCAATAAAAAAGCTATTACTAGTGAGGTTGCCCATTAAGCTCCCCACGGTACTGTAGCGTGACAAATTGACGAGCGAACCATGATCGCTGTATTCAAAGCCAGTTAACGGCTGTTGGCGCAGTGTCGCAATTAGGTTTTTTTCAACACATTGTGCCATTTGATGGGCTGATTGCGCACGGGGCGGTACTAATTTGCCATCTTTTTGTGTAAACGCGCAACAGTCACCTAATACAAAAATGGTGTCATCGCTATTACTTTGCAAATAGTCGTTCACCATGATTTGGTTATTACGAGTTAGTTCAAAAATCCCGAGATCTTTTATAAAATCGGGGGCTTTTACACCCGCTGCCCATACCATAATGTCGGCATCGATCTGTTCATCATCTTTAGTGATGAATCCTTGATTTGTTGCCTGCTTTACTTGGGTGTTTTCTCGAACGTTAACACCAAGCTTTAGTAGCTCTCTTTTCGCTGAGTTTGCTATACGCTCTGGTAGGGCGGGTAAAATACGCGGGCCTGCTTCGATTAAGTGAATGTGTAAGCGCTTTGCCGACATATTTGTCAAACCATAAAGTTTTAATAAGTCAGAAACATGATACAGCTCAGCTGAGAGTTCAACGCCTGTTGCGCCACCGCCAACAATGGCAATATTTAATGCATGCTGTGGGTCGTCGTCTTGATGTAGCCGAGTAAAGTTATCGAGTAGCGCGTGCTGAAAGCGTTCCGCTTGTTGGTTTGAATCAAGATAAAAACAATGTTCTTTAATACCGGGTGTATTGAAGTCGTTACTGACGCTGCCGATGGCAATCACCAAGTAGTCATAATGAACGGTGCGTTGTGGTAAAATTTGATGGCCAAGTTCGTCATTAAAGGCACTGAGTGTGATGGTTTTATTAGCGTTATCAAGGTTGCAAAAAGTGCCAAGTTGAAAGTTATAATGATGTTTTGCTGCGTGTGCTGAGTAAACTACCCCATCTAAATCGGCATCTATAGAACCCGTTGCCACTTCGTGCAGCAAAGGTTTCCAAATATGGGTGCGATTTTTATCAATTAATAGAATGTCGGCGTGTTTTTTCTTCCCTAGTTTATGCCCTAATTGCGTTGCGAGCTCAAGGCCGCCGGCACCGCCACCGATGATCACGATTTTAGGATGTGTGGTTATCATTTCATTGCCCTCAAAAGAATTATACCTAAATGCTCTTATGATGATGAAACGTATAGAACACTTAGGTATTGAGCTGAACAAAAATGTTCAAAATACCTTTTCAAGCAACGCATTTATAATGCGCCTTTTCTCACGATTTGTCAGTAAAATTTAATAGGAACAAATAGATAAGCCAAGAAAATAAAGCAAAAAAAAGTTACCATGGCAAACATTGCATTTTCAAACTATGATTTCCTTTATTAGGGAATATGAATAAAGGGAAATATTATGAGCGGATCGATACTTTCTTCACTTGAGCAACACTTTGGGTTTAGTCAATTTCGCCAAGGTCAGCAGCAAACCATAGAGCAACTGCTAAATAACCAATCATCATTGGCAATTTTCCCCACTGGATCTGGTAAGTCATTGTGTTATCAGTTAACTGCATTGCATTTACCTAATCTAACGCTGGTTGTTTCGCCATTACTTGCGCTGATGAAAGACCAAATTGGTTTTTTAAATAACAAGGGAATTTATGCCGCAAGCCTTGATTCAAGCCAAACTACAGAGCAAAGCCACACTGTAATGAGCGATGTGCGTGCCGGTAAAGTGAAAATCTTAATGGTGTCGGTAGAACGTTTTAAAAACGAGCGATTTCGTGAATTTATTAATCAAGTGGCTATTTCAATGCTGGTGGTTGACGAAGCTCACTGTATTTCCGAATGGGGCCATAATTTTAGGCCTGATTATTTAAAACTGCCGCGCTATCGTGATGAGCTCAATATTCCCTTGGTATTATTATTAACGGCCACCGCCACTAAAAAAGTAAAGCGTGATATGAGTGAACGTTTTGCAATTACCCCAGAATGCATTGTACAAACTGGGTTTTATCGGGCTAATTTAGACTTATCGATACTCAGCGTGAAAAGCGCTGATAAAGCAAGTACATTGGCTAATATTGTGCGCGAGCAAACGGGCCCAGGGATTGTTTATGTGACCTTACAACATAGTGCAGAGCAAGTCGCTGAAGCGCTTAGCCGCCAGGGCTTACACGCTGTGGCTTATCATGCTGGGCTTGAAGATACTCTGCGTTATGGTATCCAAGATGATTTTATGGCGGGTAAAATTAATGTCGTAGTGGCCACGATTGCTTTTGGTATGGGGGTTGATAAATCAGATATCCGTTTTGTTATTCATTATGATTTACCAAAGTCGATTGAAAACTACAGCCAAGAAATTGGTCGTGCAGGGAGAGACGGACAACTATCGCAGTGTTTTACATTGGCTAATTTAGATGGCTTAAACACGGTTGAAAACTTTGTTTATGGCGATACCCCAGAGCTTAGCGGTATTGAGCATGTGATCAACGATATTCGCCAACACCAAAGCGATCACTCAAAAGAAAGTCAACAGTGGGAAATGCAAGAATACAGCCTTTCAAGTGATAGTAATATTCGCCAATTAGCGCTTAAAACCTTGTTAGTACAATTGGAAATGCAAGGTGCAATAACACCACTTTATGCTTATTACGCCGACTTTAAATATAAGTTTTTGGTTGATAAAGCCGCTTTACTTGGTCACTTTGATGCTGATAGACAAGCATTTTTACAGTTAATATTTAACCATACCCAGTTTAAAAAAATCTGGGGCACACTAAATTTTGACACGCTTACCCAAGCCGCTCAGGTGGATCGCAAACGCGTTGTTGCAGCGCTTGATTATTTAGCAGAGAAGAATTTAATAGCACTTGAAACAAAGCGAATCACCCAAGTCTATCAAGTACATAATGAGGTAATTAATAACCCTGAGCTGGCTAAGCAATTACACAGCTATTTTGTTGATAAAGAGCAAGCTGAAATTAAGCGTATTGCGGCACTTATTCGCTTTTTCGAGCTTAAAACATGTTTGAGCTATAACCTTGCTCGTTATTTTGACGACCATCAAGCGCCACAGCAATGCGGCCATTGCTCAGTATGTAGAGGCCAAGCTGTAACACTTGAATATTCACTCGCTCATAGCTTTGCTAACGATGCTGTAATTTATCAAAAGGTTGATGAGTTACTTAGTCACCTCGCCAGTAAAGGTATACATAATATAGGTATTGAAACCCAATGCCGCTTTTTAGCGGGAATGAGCGTACCGTTATTTGCGCGTAACAAAGTGCGTCAACTCAGTGGTTTTGGTTTGTGTGAGCAGCAGCGTTACAGCGAAATAAAAGCGAAACTACTGGCGCGTTAGTTTTGCTCGTGTATGCTAAGCGGCTAACATTATTTTAGTAAGCCGCTATGCCTCAAACCGTTATCCCCATCGACAATATAATTCCTATTGAAACAGTTACTAACGCCCCTGAGCCGGTTACCTGTGCTAACTGCCAAGCATGTTGTTGTCAGTTAGAAGTGCGTATTGTGACCGACACCGGTGTGCCATTTCATTATATTGAGTATGATAAATGGGGCAGCGAAGTGATGAAACGCGCCGATGATGGTTGGTGCCAAGCACTCGACCGCAATACCTTAATGTGTTCAATCTACGAAAACCGCCCGTTAGTATGCCGCGAATTTGAAATGGCATCGGACGAGTGCATCACCGAGCGTGACCTTGCAGGGATCTGATGGTTGCTTTAGCAGCGGAACACTAAGTGATTGAATTATAATCACTATTCGGCTATGGTTGGTAACTCAACAATAACATTAAACAATCATGCATAAATTAATCACTATTGTGTCAGTTACTTTTCTTAGCTTTATTATATGGGTCATATATCAAGCTAATACGGGGCAACATAGTATTTTCTTTGAGCTTGTTAGAAGTATCCCTTATGGCGATAAAGTAGGGCACTTTTATTTATTTGGTTTGCTTACTCTAGGTGCTAATTTTGCGTTTAAGCTAAAATCATATTCAGTATTGTCATGCAATTTGTATATTGGTTCGAGCGTCGTGTTTCTATTCGTTTTATTGGAAGAGCTAAGCCAATACTTCATACCTAGTAGAACCTTAGACATCGCTGATCTACTTGCTGATGCTTTTGGTATCCTCACTTTTAGTTTGATAACCAAGCTGATAAATAAAGGTTCGCGATGACGAGTTTTGTTAGCTTACATTAGTTGATTACTGCAAATGAACAGCTTTTTCTCCTGCATAGCAAGCGCTGGTTTGAAAGTTTTTTTGTCGTTAGTTTATTAATGTATCGATAGTTAAATTTTATTCAATTCAATTCAGAACCATTAACCAACCTCATATTCGTTATGCAAGCTCTTAAATCATCATGGTTAATTTTTGGCTGTATTCCATAAATTAACAATGGGTGTCTTTGTTATTTTCCAATCAATTTTTAGTTTACACATTACGAAATTAAGATTGGTGTCTGTGTTATTATCTTTATGCAAGCTCTTAAACCATCATGGTTAATTTTTGGCTGTATTCCATAAATTAACAGTGGATGTCTTTGTTATTTTCCAATCAATTTTTAGTCTACATATTACGAAATTAAGATGGGTGTCTGCGTTATTATCTGTGTTTTTAACCTATGAAAATCGTCTGTTAGTATGTGGCGAATTTTAAATGGCATCAGGTGAGTAAACCACTGAGCGAGCATTAGCTGGGATTTAGTTTGAGATTCTCCCAGCTCTGCTATTTAGCCAATCGATAATTGTGCGCTTGGATACCTTAGTTTCCTACTGCGAGGACTCGCTAAAAAGTAGGCAATGGTTAAGGGACCAATCCTTCCCATAAACATTAAAAACATAATGATAAATTCGCCCAGCGGAGAAAGAGAAGCAGTTAAACCCCGCGACAATCCTACAGTGCCAAGTGCAGACACAGCCTCAAAGGCGACATCTAAAAAAGGCGCATCTTCAACAATCAGTAAAGTAAAAATAGCCAGCCATGTTATACCCGCTGAAACAAGGGTTAAAGCCAGTGCTTTATATACAGATTCTTTGTCGATTTCTCGGCGTAACACAGTAACGCCTTTATCGCGGCGTAAGTAGCTGTAAGTTGCTAAAATCAACACCACAAAAGTCACTACTTTTATACCACTTGCGGTACTGAGTGAGCCTCCACCAATAAACATTAACATCATTGTTAATGCGGTACTGGCATTTCTCAGCTCTTCTATAGCAATGGTATTAAATCCAGCCGTACGCGGTGTTACGGCTTGAAACCAAGCAGCTAGCCATTTACCGACTTCTGACAAGGGTTGCAGTGTTTTTGGATTGTCATATTCAATAACGTAAATCAGTACCAGCGCTACAATATTGATGATAACCGTGCTGATCAGCATTAACTTACTATAGGTGCTAAGGGCTGCCCAACGTTTTGATTTATACACATCCATGAGTACGGTAAAACCTAGGCCACCGATAATAAACAAACCAGTAACGGTAAGATTGATCACAGGATCGTCAACATACTGCATTAGGCTGTTGGGGCTAAGCGCAAATCCCGCATTATTAAATGCACTAATGGTATAAAACAACGCATGGAAAAAGCTGGTTTGTAAGCCCAGCTCAGGGAGCCAGTACAGCGTTAAAATAACAACACCGAGTGACTCAACAATGATGGCAAAAAGCAACACTGATTTTGCCGTACTCAAAAGTGTTGATGTATCTGTTTGATTAAAAGCTGCTTTAGTTACTGTTTTTTGAATAAAGCCAACTTTGTTACCCAATGCCAGCAAGGTTACCACTGCAAATGTCATCAAACCCAAGCCACCAAGTTGAATTAATAGCGCGATCACCCCTTGGCCAAAAGGGGTAAATGCGGAGCCTGTGTCTACCACAACTAATCCGGTGACGGTTACCGCCGATGTTGCAGTAAAGGCACTTTGTATCCACGAAATAGGTTCATTGGTGGCAAAAGGCAGCTTTAATGCTAAAGCCCCTAGTGCGATTAATATCAAAAAGCTGCAGCATAAAATAAGCGGCGGTGCAGCATTGATTTTTTTATGCCCACTGACTTTGCGCTCAATAGGCGTTTTGAGAGGGTGCCATAAAACCATGGTTATAACAGCCTTGGAGCTAGATAGTTTAATTCGACTCGGCTACCTGATAGCAGTAAGGTGTCGTGGGTATGTAACTCAAAGTCGTCATCAAGCTTGACAAACGTTTGCTTGGCGCGCTTTACCAATAGAGGGTCTACAGTGCCTTTTATTTCTCTGAGTAGATGCCCTAGTTTTGTTTTATGTAGGTGAGCTTTTATACTTACTTCAACAACGTATAAGCCATTGCCTAATGAAATATAGTCGTTCACTATCGGGTAATTAAGCGCTTGTGCAACGCGCACACCCATTTCTTCTTCTGGGTGAATAATACGCGAGACACCCAACTTTGATATAATCGTATGATGCGCTTTGGTGCTGGCTTTAACCCATATTTGTTTAACCGCTAAATTTTTTAGTGCTAAGGTACACAATATGCTGGACTGCATATCTTCACCGATCGCGACTAAGACCGCTTCACTATTTGCTAAATCGAGCTCCTTTAACGCCGCTTCATCTGTTGAATCGCATACCACTGTCTCTGATAAGTGCTCAACATACTTTTCGGCGAGTTTTGGGTTGCTATCAACGCCAGTCACTGTGTGTCCTAAATGGATCAACTCCAAGCTTGCTGCAATGCCAAAGCGGCCTAAACCGATAACTGTAAAATGTGCCATAGTATTCCTTCGTTATTTTTTCCAAAAGCTATGAGTAAAAAGTGTAAAAACAGTAAAATATTCTAACCGACCCACGATCATAGCGACCGAGAGTATCCAAATACCGGTGTCTGAAACGGGTTGAAAGTTAGCGCCAACTTCACCAAATCCAGGGCCAAGTACATTGACGCATGCAGCTACTGCAGTAAATGCGCTCCAAAAATCCAGACCCGTTGCCATAAGCAACATTGTAAACAGTAAGCTTGAACCAACAGCAAAGCTCATAAATGCCATAATTGCATGGCGTACATCTTCTTTAACGGGCGATCCTTGATACTTCAGTGTAAATATCGCTCTTGGGTGAAGCAGCTGTTTAATATTGTTATTAATCATTTTGCCAACAATAATGTTACGAATTATTTTATTTCCGCCAGCCGTTGAACCTGCACAACCACCAAGATAGCCGGCAATAACCAGTAAAAACCCAGCCTCAGCTGGCCAGTCAGTAAAGCTTGCTGCGCCATAACCGGTGCTGGTAATAAAAGAAATAATATGAAATGTAGAGAAACTAAATGCTTCAAGTACATTTGAGTAGCTGTCTTTAAGCAGTAGCATGGTGGTTAAAAGAACCGATAAAAGCACCACTATATAAATAAAATAACGCGTCTCTTCATCATGATAATAACTAGTAATGGCTCTTTTGTGCGCTACTTTGAAGTGCAAGGCAAAGTTAATCGCTCCTGCAAGCATAAATACATTAGCTATCCACAGCAGTAAGTGGCTGTGGTAATACCACATACTGGCATCATGGGTTGAAAAGCCCCCAGTTGAAACCGTGGTAAAGGCATGTGCAATCGCATCGTAAAAACTCATTCCGCCAGCATAATAGGCTAAACTACAAAGTACGGTGATTGCTAAATAAACGCCCCATAAATAATGAGCGGTACTGGCAACGCGCGGAGTTAATTTTTCGTCTTTAATGGGGCCTGGTGTTTCTGCTTTTAATAATTTCATGCCACCAATATTCAACATAGGTAAAATAGCCACTACAAAAATTACAATGCCTAAACCGCCCATCCATTGTAAGAATTGTCGATACAATAAAAAGCTAGCAGGCATGTTATCGAGCCCGGATAACACCGTTGCGCCAGTGGTGGTTAAGGCGCTGATTGACTCAAATACCGCGTCGCTAAAGTTAACGCCAGTGACGACTAGAATAGGAATGGCGCCTAACACACCGGCTATAATCCACGTTACTGTGGCGTAAATAAGTGCATCTCTGAATGTTGCGGCGGTTAGATCAGTTTTACGTAAATTGATAAGTAGCACTAAAGCGACAGAGATCATCGTTGCGCCAGGAATAAGAAATGCGCTAATAACTCGGTCTTTAAAAATAAATAATGAAAGCGCTGCAAAGACCAGTTGTACCACTCCCATCCAAATAATAGGAAAGGCGAGTAGTCTTAAGGTGATTTTCCAATTTATCATCAATACGCCTTATCAAATACCTATAGCAGGTAACACGCAATCACTAAAGTTGAGTTGAATATACGGGATCAAATAGTAAAGTCAGCGCTGCACTGCAAAGCTTTATAAAGATTTTATAAATGAGATAAAAAACTTTATAAAAACTTTATAGAGGCAATATTGAAAAGGCAGTAACCTATGTAGTTAATTGTCAGAGGAATCGTTAATGAATCAAGTGCAGGGCAAACCAAGCAAATATAAAGCATTTTTTTTGGCGGTGATAATGCCGATCATTGTAGTTATGGCGATTTATCCGTTACGAGATTGGTTTTCGACCACCGACATTGTGATGTTACAGCTGTTATGGGTCGCCTGGGTTGCAGTTCGCAGTAACCGACGCGTTGCAGCCATTACCACCTTGGTCAGTGTAGCGTGTACCGATTGGTTTTATGTTACCCCGTATTTTACTTTTCATATTGAAAATATTGAGTATCTAGTTACTTTTATCGTGATGCTCATTGTGGGACTGATGATCAGCCAGTTAGCGGGCGAATTAAACACTAAGGTGCGAGATGTACAATTACACGCGAGTAATAGTCGAACACTGTATGAGCTGGCTAAAGGATTAAATAGTTTAGACGCACTGGATGAGCAAAAGCAGTACTTTCAGCAGCTTATTAGCGAGCATTTGGCCATTACTTGCCAATTTCAACAAATGCGTCAGCAAGTGGCAGGTGAATTTATGCTATTAAGTGATAAAGAGCAAAGTATGGGGGGGTTTGCTTTTGCAACGTTACTGTCTGAAGGACAAAGGAGCTTCGTAAATACCGCAATTTCATTGTTGTATCAGGTACATGAGAAAACCTTACTGAGGCAGCAGTCGGCGGCAATTTCAGTTCAAGCTGAACTCGAGCGTGCTAAAAATGCATTATTACGCAGTTTATCTCATGACTTGCGCACGCCACTGGCAACTATTATGGGCGCCTCAAGCATGTTGGCCGATGATGAGATCACACTCAGTGAAGAGATAATAAAAGAGCAGGCCGGTAATATTTATGAGCAAAGTAAAATTCTTAATCAGCATTTTGACAAGGTGATGGAGCTTAGCCGAGTAAATAAAATGGGCGAAAACCTGTGCTGGCAAACAATTAACTTGCAAGCTTTGCTAAGCGAAGCAAAAGCACGTAGGCAGCAGCAATTAGCGCATTTTGTGGTAACAACAAATATTGATGCCAATTCGAGCTGCCAAGGCGATGTGACACTGTTAGAAATAGCACTGGCAAATATGCTCGAAAATGCATGGCGTTATGGTGATGGTGAGGTGGTTGTTGAATTTACCCAAAGCCGTTACGAGTCAGCGGTGAGTTATCAATTACTATTGAGCAATAAATTAATTAGCAAGCCACAGGCAAGTGCTGATGAAGGTGTAGGGCTTGGCAGTGTAATTTGTGATGTGGTTGCTAAGTTTCATCAAGGCACATTTTCACTGACGATAGATAACGATACAGAAATGGCCTTGGCAAAATTAATCTGGATAAAAAATAATGACTAAAATCTTAATACTTGAAGATTCTCCGCCGTTGCAAAGCTTTTTAAAAACCTTACTGCAAGCCAGTGGCTATGAGCTGAGTATTTGTGATAAAGGGCTGGATGGTTTTGCACTTTTAAGTGAGCAAAGTTATGACCTTGTATTATTAGATTTAGGGCTTTTGGATATGGATGGTCAAGACTGGCTAGTGGAGTTTAGGCAATGGAGCCAGTTACCGGTATTAGTGCTTTCAGCTCGTGATGGTGAAGTGGAAAAAGTCACTGCGCTTGATAATGGGGCCAATGATTTCCTTACTAAACCTTTTAGCGCCAATGAACTATTAGCGCGTATTCGGGTGTTACTGCGTACTAATAATCAAGTCAGTTTTGCGTTGCAATGTGGCGACATTTGTATTGACCCAAATAAGCATATTGTGCGTGTTGGTGACAATGAGGTTAAGCTGACTAAAAAGGAATATGCAATCTTACTGTTATTATTTCAAAATAAAGATAAGGTACTGACTCATAATGCAATATTAAGCCATATATGGGGAGAGCAATATATAAATCGTCCTGAATATGTGCGTGTGCATGTAGCGCAGCTAAGGCAAAAATTAGAGGCAAATCCCGCAAGCCCAAAGTATTTACTTACTGAGCCTGCGGTAGGATATAGATTAGTAGATTAAAGTATTAAAGCGCTCTTTAGTTCACTTTGAAATAGCTAATGTACTGCTTCAGTGTTTTTGATAACTCAGCCAATGCGACTGCTTCTTGTGCATTGTTTTTTAAGGATAAACTGGTTTCCTTGGACATGTTAGCGATTTCCTCTACACCAGAACTAATTTCTGACACAGTGGCAACTTGCACTGATGTTGAGTCGACAATTTCAAGCACTTTTTCCAAGGAATCATTAGCTTGTTGTTGTATCTCTTGCAGTAGTTGATTGGCTTCATCCATCAATAATAAACCACTTTCTACTTGTGGTACTGTGGTTTCCATCGCAGTGACAGATGCTTGGGTATTATCTTGGATCTGTAAAATCATTTTCTCAATATCACCGGTCGCATCACCTGTACGTTGGGCGAGTTGCCTAACTTCATCAGCTACAACGGCAAAACCACGTCCAGATTCGCCTGCACGAGCGGCTTCAATAGCTGCATTTAGCGCTAGTAAGTTAGTTTGATCTGAAATACTACGTATCACACTTAATATATCACCAATGTTTTTAACATGATTTTGTAGTATGTTTACTTGTTTGACTGTTGCTTTCACTGTAGTTGATATGCCGCCAATTTCGGTTGCTACTTTTTGCACCGATTGACTACCTTGTTGTGATAATTGTGCGGTAATTTTTGAATTATCTTCAGTTTGTTTTACTGCACTGGCAACTGAGTGAATGCTATGGCTCATATTGGCTAAATTGGTGACGGCAGAGTTAGTTAGCGTAACTTGATTATCTGCGGCATAAAGTGCTTGTTGTGAGCCTGAGGCGACACTTGCTGAATGAGATGAAAGCTCTTGTGAAGAATCAATAATGCTATTGACGATAGCTTTCAATTCTTTTTGCATTACTTGAACTGATGCCATCATACTATTAGGGCTGCAGGAATTTATTTCAGTGGTTAAATCACCTTTAGCGATACGTGCAATTACTTCTGCTGCTTCTTGAGGTTCACCGCCTACTGCATTTTTAATTTTTGAACTAATAATATAGGCAATTACAGCGCCAATAATAACAGCCAGTGCAGTTAATGAAATCATCCATAGCTCAAATGAGCTGGTTATCTCACGTGTTTTATCCGTTAAATTATGATTTGTTTGTTCTTGCAGATTGATGAATTGATTAATGCTGTCCAACCATTCTACAAATGAGGGACGCGCATCGGTTAGTAATAGCATAGTTGCGTGCGTTATATTATTAGCACGTTTAGCGGCGATAATATTTTCCACTAAGGGGAGGGTATGCTCTTCTATCTTATCAATTTTTTTCATTAGGGAGCGCTCGTGATCAGTCATTTGATCAACCAAGCTCGCCATTTTTTCATGCGATATTTGGTAATTGTTATTGAGCTCATTTATTAAGCTAATCGTATCGCTTAAATCACTAGCATTTGTTAATAGCACCACATCCCGTATTGCTATTGCCCTATCATGTACTGCGCCCCTAAAATCAATAGCATAACGCTGCTTAACAGAATTTATATCGTTAATTTCACTTATATTATTGTCAATTTGACTTACTTGAGATGTGCCAATAATGGTTAATGTGAGCATCATTAATAAGATCACTCCAAAACCAGTGGCGAGGCGCATATTTATGGTCATATGTTTTCCAGTATTATTTGGTGCGATTTTATATTGGCTGATTATAACTCAACGTAATTCGTTAAGTGGAATGACTTACAAAACGAATTTACTTTTCTAATAATCAGTTATGTATCAATAATGTTAATGTTGAACAATTAATGTGCAGTAGTCAAGTTAATGAGCAACTGCACTTTTGAATTGTAAAGCTTAAAAAAATCTATCTCGATAGACCGAACCGGAATGAGTGCATCGCTTAGCTGTAAAACCACCTTAAACAGCCAAAACGAAAACTAACTTAGTCGTACTTTGCCTCTAACTCGTTAGCGGAATGAAATTTCTCGTGAGTTTGTAATTGCTCATCGTATTTAACGAGATTTTTAAAATGTGCTAGTTGACCTGCATTTTTAACAATTTCAACAATAAACGACATCATAAAATCAGCACCGGTTAGAGAGTCTCCCACTAAGTAACGTTTACCTTCTAAGCGGTCATTAAAGTAACTAATAACTTTGGCGGTTTCTGCATCGGCATAGCCTTCTAAAAATTGCGTTTTAGCGCCATCTTTTTGCACAAACATTTTTAATAATAGCGGTAAAATTGCTGAGCTTTCAGCGAAGTGCAGCCATTGCTGGTAGTCAATATAGTCTTTACTGTCACGGCTTGGCGCAAACTTATCGTTACCGTATTTACTGATCAAATAGTCGGTGATCGCACCTGATTCAGCAATTATTTGGCCATTGTCCTCAATCACTGGTGATTTGCCTAGTGGATGAATCGCTTTAAGCTCATCAGGAGCTAAAAAGGTTTCACTGTTGCGTTGATAAGCCACAATTTCGTAGTCAACGTCTAGCTCTTCGAGTAACCAAATAATACGTTTAGAGCGGGATTTATTTAAATGGTGTAACTTGATCATAGTTATCCTTAAAAGCGCAGCCGTTGCTGCGCAGGGTAAATTTAAAGCGGTTTATTTACTTGTACTACCGTTTTGCCAAAGTTCTTGCCGTCAATCATATCGTTAAACGCTGATACGGTATTTTCAAAACCTGTTACTAAATGTTCACGGTAATGAATTTTTCCTTCGCTGAGCCATTTTTGCATATCAGTGGCGAACTCATCATAACGATGGCCATAATCATCAAAGATAATAAAGCCTTGCATACGAATACGCTTAGAGAGAATTTGACCCATTAGAGCCCCCATGCGATCAGGTTCTTGTGGTAACTCAGTCGCATTATATTGCGACACTAAACCACATAATGGTACGCGCGCAGCGGTGTTTAATAGTGGTAATACGGCATCGAAGACTTTTCCGCCCACATTTTCATAATAAACATCAATACCTGCATCACATGCGTCAGCTAACTGTTTGGCAAAGTCATCGCTGCGGTGGTCAATACAAGCATCAAAACCAAGCTTTTCGACTGCGTATTGGCATTTTTCATTGCCGCCTGCCACACCGACTACTTTACAACCTTTGAGTTTAGCAATTTGCCCAACAGTTGCACCTACTGGGCCTGTTGCTGCTGCAACCACCACTGTTTCACCTTCTTTTGGTGCACCAATATCAAGTAGCCCCATATAAGCGGTAAAGCCAGGCATACCCATAATACCTAATGCATACGATGGATTACTTGGCTCTTTGCCTAATGGCATTAATCCTTCGCCATTTGAAATCGCATATTCCTGCCAGCCTGTATAGGCTAGTACCCATTCGCCTTCGCTAAATTTATCGTTTTTAGACGCTTCTACTTGGCACACGGTTGCGCCAACCATGACATCGCCAATTTCTACCGGATCAGCATATGATTTCGCATCACTCATGCGGCCACGCATGTAAGGGTCAAGTGATAAATAAATAGTGCGTAGTAATACTTCACCTTGTTGTAGTTCAGGCATTTGTACGCTTTTAAATTCAAAGTTATCAAGCGTTGGCGCACCATGAGGACGAGACTTTAGAGTAAATTGTTTATTTGAAATAGCTTGCATAATTTTTTCCTTGTCTGATTAAAAGAAGGCTGCATAACGGCTGTAAATCTAAATGCTCAGTCGTTATAGTCTCTGCAGCGGATTAAATGCTTAACCAATGAACTTAGGGCTATGCTTGATAAATTCAACAGCTAGCATAGATAAGTTTATCGCTATACGGAGAATCACTTTTGCAGCTGTGCAACAGCAATTCTGCTTACTGCCATTTGGCAGAATTTTTGTTTTTTCTTACAACTTTGAGAGCGCATGTTGAGTGGTTAACTTGGGTGTTTAACATTATGATAAACATTATTTAAGCTTTAAATCATTTGAAGGTAGTTATGAGCGCTACACAGTCAGCACATCTAAAACAAAGAGCTGCCTAACTCTTTTTAATTACGAGAATATAAAAAGCAGGCACCGCAATCAGTGTCTGCTCTTACATTTTAACCCCCCACAATTAAGACGGGGGTTTTATGCTTAATTACGCTTGCGGTTTAATTAAGTATTTTTCACCTGTGGCATGTTTCGAGTAAGCCTCAATTGATTGTAATTGTAAGGCCTCTGGCAATGACACTTCATGGGTGTAATTACTTGCAAAGGTTGTGGTAATTTCATCTGCAATACGTTTACGCATTGCAATTACCGTATTAGTACCAAGTTTGCCTAGTGCATTAAATAGTAAGAACCCATTAACACCCCACGCAAAGCCAAAGTTGCGATTTAGCGTAATTGGGCCGCGGTTTAAGGCACCATAAATATAAACTTGCTTGAAAGTGTCAGAGCCATAAACGCTGTATTCTGTAATGTCACGAGTTGCAGCGACTTCCATACAGTTAAGAATGTCACTCGTTAGTTGGCCACCACCAATTGGATCAAACGCAATCGTTGCACCGGTTTCGATAATTGCGGCTGTTAAATCAGCAAGGAACGTATCATTACTTGAGTTAACAACATACTTTGCCCCCATATCACGTAGTAACTTTTCTTGCTCCGGCTTACGTACAATATTGATTAAATCAACACCATCGGCAATACAAATTCGATTTAGGATTTGACCAAGATTAGAGGCCGCTGCGGCATGAATAATCGCTTTATGGCCTTCAGCACGCATTGTTTCAACCATTGCTAATGCAGTAAGTGGGTTAACAAAAGCCGACGCACCTTCTTTAGCCGTCGTTCCTTCTTTTAATTCTAAGCAGCTTTGCACATTTGCGCATATAAATTTGCGATACGTACCACCACCAATTACAGCAACAGTTTTACCCATTAATGCTTGTGCAGCTGGCGATGAGCCTGCGGCCACAACCGTACCTGCGCCTTCATTGCCAACGGGTGTGGCTTTACCAACACGTGTTTTAAGTGATGGCATAAATTGAGCAGGAACATCAGCGGTAATAACTGGGTTTTGCTCAGTACCGGTTTGTTTTGCACTGGACATATCAGCGGCACTGAATAACACACCTAAGTCAGATGGATTTAATGGCGCAGCTTCAATTCGAATAACGACTTCATCAGCACCGGGCTGTGGCATATCAATGTTTTTTAAGGCAAGCGTTAGTTTGTTATCTTCACTGATAGTTGAAGTAAGTTGGATATTTTTATCTGTCATAATGTTCGCTCCTGATAATGTGTATTAATTAGTGCAATAGCTAAGTGTTATTTAGCATGTGTTATCTGAATATAAGCTTGCGTAAAGCTGACTCGACTCAACAACACATAAAAATGTAATGTAAACGCATGCGTTTAGGTTAAGTACATTATTACTTGTTTAAATTTGCTTATATATAGGGGAAAATGCGAATAACTTTTGTCTTTAAGACAATAATGTTATTTATTGAAAGGAGAGGTTAGATGGATCAACTACGGGCAATACGCTACTTCATAAAAGTTGTTGAAACGGGTAGCTTTACCAAAGCGGCAAGCACGTTTAATGTGCCGCCGTCCTCTTTGTCTAGACGCGTCGTTGATTTAGAAAAAAGCTTAGGGGCAACACTTTTAAAACGCTCAACCCGTCTTGTGAAACTGACAGAAGTTGGACAAATTTACTATAACGACGTTCAGCAAATAGTAAATCAGCTAGAGCAAAGTCACGAAACTGTGCGTAGTTACCAAACAACTCCAATGGGGCGTTTATCAATAAGTTCGATGGTGAGTTTTGGTGACAAAATATTACTGCCATTATTAGAGGAATTTAACGCCTTATACCCTGAAATTATACTTGATGTTAGTTTAAGTGATGAGCTATCGACACTGGGGCGTGACGATGTTGATATTGCTATTCGTGGCGGTTATGCACCTAATGAGCGTGTGTTAGCTATAAATTTGATGAATAATGAGTTTATTCCCGTAGCATCGCCAGGTTATTTAAAAAAGCACGGTGTGCCTAAAAATGCCATGGAGTTAAAGCATCACAATGGCCTTTATTTTAAAACGCCACTTGGGCCAACGCCATGGTTATGTAAAGTAGATGAGCAATGGCATGATGTGTCAGGACCGGCTGTAGTTATTTCGAATAACGGAGCATGGTTGAGTAAAAAAGCCTGTAATGGGGAAGGCATTTTAATGTCAACTCGCTGGGCACTTGCTCCATACCTTGAGTCGGGCGAGTTGCAAGAACTTAAGTTTGAACATCAGCTTGCGGTAACGCAAAACTCTAATATGGCTATTTATTTGTTATATCAAAAACAGCGATATTTAGTACCAAAAGTGAAAGCCGCCGTAGATTTTTTGGTACAAAAAATAAAGGTAGAAGCCGATTGAGCACAAAGTTATAGAGCTTTCTATTAGCGTCACAGCACTGTTAATAAAATCTTTTTAGTTATTAAAGAAATTGAAAAATTAAATGAGAAAGCACACAAGTTGTGTTAAAAATAACCTTTAGATAGATGTTGTTAGCGAGGGAATGAAATGAAAATACAACTGTTGGTTTTACTGCCACTGCTAGTCAGTGCTTTTGTGAGCGGTTTGGTAAAGGCAAATGATGAAGTATTGTCGGTCGATCAAGTTGCGTTACAGGGAATGCAGTTTAGTTTTGAAAATGATGCGAAAGTAAGGCCTAAAAACAGTGATTTCAGTGTGGTTAACTCTGTGCTGATGAGCAGTGAGCAAGGCCGGCGAGTCGCAGTGGTGACAATTCGTAATGACGCGTCAGGTTCACGCATTTTACAGGCTGAACATATTATGGCGTTATTTGCCGATGGCAGACGAATATCGCCTATGGCTCTGGCTGACAATATTAAACTAGACGATGGTGAGCAGCGCACATTAACGCTGTCGTTTGGCGAAGACAATTTCCCGATTTTGAGCATCTTCACCAGTAATAATTTAAATTAGGAATAATAATAAAATGAAAGCGATGATCTGTGGATTGAGCTGTGCAGCACTTTTTAGTGCCACCAGTATTGCGCAGCACAGTAAGGAGTTTGTGCCTGATAATGTGTTTACTCAAGGCGTTGAAGGACCTGTTTTTTATAAGCAGCATTTATACGCAGTTAATTTTGCTGATCAGGGCACCATTGGTAAGGTTGATAACAATGGTAAAGCCAGCTTATTTTTAAAGCTGCCAAATGACAGCGTTGGTAATGGTTTGCAATTTGATGGCCAAGGTAATCTCTATATTGCGGATTATGTAAATCATAATATTTTAAAAGTGCCTGCTAATAGTAAAAGCGTTGAGGTTTTTGCTCATAATAAAACCATGAATCAACCAAATGATATTGCCATAACTAAACGCGGTGTGTTGTTTGCCAGCGACCCTAATTGGGCTGATGCTACCGGCAAATTATGGCGTATAAATACAGATGGCAGTACTCAATTATTAGAAGAGAATATGGGCACCACCAATGGTGTGGCGGTTAATAACAGCAATAGTAAACTCTACGTAAACGAAAGCGTGCAGCGGATTATTTGGCAATATGATCTTGATAGTGAGCTAAACATCAGCAATAAGCAGCCGCTGATCACATTTGACGATCATGGTATGGACGGCATGCGTGTTGATAACCAAGGTAACCTGTATGTAGCCCGTTATGGCGCAGGTGTTATTTTAAAAATTAGTCCCGCAGGTAAGATATTGCAAACCTATACTTTAACAGGGCAGCATCCAACCAATGTGGCATTTAATGACCAGCAAACCAAGCTGTTTGTCACTATGCAAAAACGCGGTGCGATTGAAGTGATAAATGTGGAGTAAAACTGCGGACATTCTGTGGGAATTGACTTAGTTGTGATTGTTTAAAGACCCTAATTTGCACAAAGAGAAGTGAATAAGGGTAAATGAGACACCCAGAAATACGACGGGCAACGGATTAATCCTAGCACCTAGATACTTTTCTAGAACCTTTACCCATGTAGGTCGCTATTTATGGCGTCAATATTTTCCTCATCAGCGCAGCGTCTCATGACTTCTTTGTGAATAAGTTACTTAGAGTCCATCTGCAAGATGAGTAGCAAATGTTTTGATTCAACTAATCTAATATGAAAAGCGCACCGGGCAGGGTGCGCTTTAAGGGTTTAATCCTGTGTTGCTATGAGCAATTTGGGATTAACTAAAAACTCGGTGAGTAACGAACTGCAACGCCCACTGTACGGCCAATAACGCTGTAATCACTCACAGTATTAAAGTGGTTAGCGCCAATGTCAGGTGTTGGTGGTGCTTTGTCAAATAGATTATCGATACCAAAGTTAACGGCGATAGTGTCGGTTGCTTGCCACGATGCAGCAAAGTCCATGTAGTCTTGTGCTGAAATTGTTTCTGTTCTATCTACAGCATAGTCTACTTCACCGATTCTGCGCCAGCCTAATTGGAAGTTCATGGTATCTAGCTGCCAATCAAAGGTGGCGCGATGTTTATAATCGGCTTGTAAGATACTCGCAAAATCGCCTGAACACGCGCTACCGTAAGTGCCTTTACAATCAACTTCGGCTACGGTGCTATTATTTTGGCGAGTTTGTTTTGTTACAAAGTTACCTTGGTATGAGAGCCTAAAGCGACCGCCTAAATCCATTGGTGCATCAAATACATAGTTGGCTGCTAAATCGATACCAGCTTGTTCAATCGCTGCAAGGTTAAAGTCATTTACGATCGCGGTGCTAATAAAGCCTGTATTAGGATCGCGAAGTACTGCGCCACACAATGGGTTGTTCGGATTTGGATCGTCGATATAGCAGCTTTGTAATGCTGCAGCAGGTTGAATTTGACTTACCGCATCGGTTACACGAATGCTATAGTAATCAAGTGATAGGTCAAAGCCCTCAATGTAACTTGGAGTATAAACTACACCTAAAGTATCTGATTCTGCTTGCTCAGGCTTGATGTTCGGATTACCGCCGTAAGTATACTCGGCTGTTGTTGAGTCATACTCAGTGCCTACTGGTGGTGCGCCAAAAGCGGCACATTGCGCTGCGTCCCCCGTACCTAGTAAACATGGATCGCCATTAAAGCGACCAGCAAAGCGTGGTACAAATTGGTCACTATTTTGGTCAAATAAAGCTAATGATAACCCCGTGATCGGACTTGCGAATTCGCCTAAGTTTGGTGCTCTAAATGCAGTGAGCTTATTAGCACGAATACGGATATCATCGTTAATTGCCCAGTTTATGCCAAGCTTATAAGTGTCTTCGGCTTCGGTGTTTGAATAATCAGAAATACGGTAAGCACCTTCAAAACTAAGTTCTTTAGCAAATGGCATATCAATTAAGATCGGCACTAAAATTTCTGCATAAAACTCACTACTGTCGAAGCTGGCGTCCATATCAAATGCGCTAACAGAGGCAAAGCTAGTGCCATTTCTAAATGCATCTCCCGGTGTTTGCTTGCCCGTTTCTTTGCGGTACTCATAACCAATTGCAAAATCGACATAACCGGCAGGTAATTCAAATAAGGCACTAGAATCGCCAGAGAGAGTTGCAGCAAATACACTTTGAGTACGTTCACGGGTGGTATATAACAGTGGATCGCTAAATTCATTTAGATCTAAATTAGGATCAAAAATATCGCTGCTATTGGAAATATTGCCAAAGCGGCTGTTGCCACTGTTATCATTTTTATAGCCATTGTTGTAAATTGTAGCGACTTCGTCAGTTTGACCGTATTGACCATAAATGTCGTAACGTAAATAATCGTTAATATCGCCTTTTAAACCCAGTTGAAATTGTAATGAATCACGCACGGCTTCAGTATGTTGAACGCCAAGGCCTAAATTACGCTCAACATTGACTAGCGCATTTCCATCAGCATCAAAGGTGAGTTGTTGGCGTAGTTCATCAGGAATATATTGGTTATCTTGTGTGAGGGTTACTTGTTCATTAACAAGAATAGGTGTTTGGCCGCTAGCACCGGCGCCATTAACGGTTACTTTTGAATACATAGCGCGGCCGTAAATGATTGCGCTGTCACTGGCATCCACATCAAATAATAACCCAGCAGAAAATCTATCCATTGGCTGAGTTAAATAACGGTCGCCGGTAAAGTCACTGGTTTGACGGTCGCTCACGACTTGCCCTGCATCATTAATCGCTAAACTGTTGCCGCTGGCAACATCGGTGTAAAACCCGCCGCTATTAATCATAGTTGCGCCATTATCTAAGGCATAATCACGTTCACCAGCAAGTAATTCTTTACGTTCAGAATAACCAAGGTAGCCAGTAATATGGCCACTACCATCAGCTATATCGCCACCAAAAATGGCTTCAAAATTAAGTTTTTCATTGCCACCATCAGCTGTTTCATAACTACTTGAAAACTCAGCGCCAGTAAAGTCATCATCAAGCACAAAGTTAACCACGCCAGCTACTGCATCGGCACCATAAACAGCAGCCGCACCGCCAGTTAAAACATCAACACGTTTGATCAAACCGGCAGGAATTGTATTGACGTCAACTGAGTTACGAAAACTAAATGGCACA
The DNA here is from genome assembly GCF_014164365.1 of Pseudoalteromonas sp. SG43-6. NCBI lineage: Bacteria > Pseudomonadati > Pseudomonadota > Gammaproteobacteria > Alteromonadales > Pseudoalteromonadaceae > Pseudoalteromonas > Pseudoalteromonas sp. SG43-6. Next base: position 12,772 of record NZ_JACJEZ010000010.1, on the reverse strand, counting down.
GCGCGCGTACCGTCAATTAATACCAAAGTTCGGTTTTGACCAAGACCACGTAAATCAATAGTCGATGAGCCAAATGAGTCACCTACCGTTGCACCTGTACTATTAGCGCCCGCTGCGGCTTGTGGTAATTTTGCGGTAATATCTTCTACATTCACCGCGCGATCTAGGTGTATTTGTGCTTCGTCAACACTCACTACTGGGCTACTTGAAACTAATTCTGTTCGCTGAATTCGCGAGCCAGTAACCGTAATTACTTCAGGTTTTTTTTGCTGCACTTGTTGCTGTTCAGCGGCCAATAAAGCAGGGCTAGTAGTGGCAATAACTGCCAGTGCAATTGGTGATAGCAGGTGGAGTGGGCGCATTGAGTTAGGTTTGCAGTGTTTCATGGTCTGTTCCCGTGGTTATGTATTTTTTGCTATTATGAATTTTATCGTTGTCGGTACACTCAGTGTGTTGGTAAGTTTTAAAGCATTTTTAACGTATTTGCAATAATTATTCTTTCAATGTTTAAAGTTAAGGTATAAAGTATTCTTTAGTTTGAAGTGAATGTACATTCATTAGTATTTTGATTTTTAAGGGTAAAAAGAATGCATCAGCATATATTACAACTGTATAACAGTGCTAAAAAACAACAAAGATTAATAATTGGTCTGATGAGTGGGACTTCATTAGATGGGTTAGATGTTGCATTGTGCAAAGTCTCAGGGCATGGCATGGACACCCAAATTGATGTGTTAGCCTTTGACACCGTTGGTTATGATGATGACTATAAACAGAAAATAAAAACAGTATTTGCCAAGCGCGAATGTGATTTGGAGTTAGTTACTTTACTTCACCCTTGGGTGGGGCAATTACATGGCAAAATGGTATTGCAGTGTTTAGCTAAATGGAAAGTTGCTGCAGCTGATATTGATGTGATTGCAAGTCACGGGCAAACTATTTATCACTGCCCTAAAAGTCAGCATAGCCAGAGCGATTTTAATCATGGCACTTTGCAAATAGGTGATAGCGACCATTTAGCGGTTACGACAGGTATTACCACGATTGGCGATTTTAGACAAAAGCACATTGCAGCGGGCGGAGAAGGCGCACCACTTGCGGTATATGGCGACTATTTATTTTTTAGCAGCTTAACTGAAAATCGTATATTACTGAATATGGGTGGCATTGCTAACCTGACTTTTTTACCACAATCTGCTGATGCGAGCGCTGTATTTAGCTCTGATATTGGCCCAGGTAATACCATTATGGACGCTTATATACAGCGTTATTTTGCGCCGCTTCATTATGACAAAGATAGTTTAATTGCCAACCAAGGCCAGATAAATCAGCCGCTGTTGGATGAGTTATGCCAAGATGAATTTTTTAATTTAGACTTTCCTAAGACGACAGGCCCTGAAGTTTTCAATTTGGCTTATTTACACCAAGCACAAACGACAACCAACACCCTACAGCTAAGCCACGAAGATGTGATGGCAACACTAAATCGATTTTCGGCGATGATGATTGCACAGGCTATTAATCAATGCAGTGAAAAATTAGCCGATGTTACAGTTTATGCCAGTGGCGGGGGAATACATAATCCACTGTTGATGAAGCATATTTTATCTTTGTGCCCACAGTTACATGAGATTAAAAATACCCATGCTCTAGGTATCGACCCAGATGCGAAAGAAGCAGTTTTGTTTGCGATTTTAGCGAACGAATGTTTAGCGGGTGGCCAGCAACGTTTTGGTAATCAAGCGCAGGGCATACCCACCATTACTATGGGTAAAGTCAGCTTTGCGGATTAAAATAATGATAAAAATGAACTACTAAAACTTGTCATATATTGGCGCAGTGAATGACTTTTAGAAACTAGAGCCGGCTCGTATTGTGGTATATAACCTGCGCCATATTCCTTGATTGCGACATCAAATTCAGCACTGTCTTTGAGGGTGGCATGTAAACCATGCAACATTAATTGCAGCACATATTCGTCGCTTTCATCACTGAGAGTTATTTTTTCAAGTGTCAGCGTTACCGTACCGGCTTCGATATCGCTCAGACGCAGTGTGTATTGCATAAAGTAACGTGCATCACGCGCTGCTATATGTGTTGCACTTAACGAAATAGTGTCGCCTTCATGCGCATCTTCTGGTAATACACAAAGCAGTGTAATTTCATGCTGCGCGTTTGCATTTAGATGCAGTGTATCGTACTCCATAGTATGTGCCATGGCAGCTGATAGCGGATCTTCAAAAGATTGCAGTGCAAAGTTCAAGCGCACTAAAGGAGTGGTCATTGAGGTCAGTCGTCTTTTCTAGGTTAATTAAATCGAATGGAAATTATCCTATAGTTTAATTGCAGATTTATGACTAATTGAACGTATTTTCATCATTTTTAACTTAGCGTGCTAAAACAATGCAGCAGCAGTTGTTTATAGGTAATATCAAGCTTATAAATTTTATAATAATAAATTTAAAATCCATTTTTAAATGTTTACTTAATAGCAGCAAGATTGGCTAATTTACAAACGGGTAATAGCACTCGCAATAAACTGTGATTTGGGTATAGTCAACTTAATATAAATAGCCGAGAATTATCATGTTTAAACGAATAGCGCTCTTTTTATCAGTATGTTTAGTGCCGCTACTGTCTTTTGCTGTAGATAATAAGCCGTTTGTAGGGCAGATAAGTGCGGCTGATTTACTTAACGATCATCAGCAATTTTCCAATGAATACAATAACTTTGTGCCAACTGTTGCCGATACACAAGCCATGCAAACACTCAAAGGTAAAGATATTTTGGTGTTATTTGGCACTTGGTGTCACGATAGTCAGCGTGAAGTACCACGGTTACTTAAATTACTTGATAGCTCCAAGGTGGCATTGGCCAGCTTAAAGTTGGTCGCTGTCGGTTATGATAAACGCGATCCTGAAGGGATTGCAGCACGCTACCAATTAAAGTATTCACCAACGATTATAGTATTAACAGCAGGCGAAGAGCTTGGGCGGTTAGTTGAAAAACCAAAGGCGTCTATTGCTTCAGATTTAAGTCAATTTAATCCAGTAACAGAGTAAAAGTATGAGGGATCAAATTATTGCTGCTATTTTGGTATTTGTTGGCTGCATTGTTTTAAGTTTAGTTTTTCACTTTGCACTGAAGAAGGTTGAACGTCGTTTTGATGGCCATGCCGCGGAATCGTTTCGTTTAATTTCAAACTCACAAAAAGCGATTTTGATTTTTATTGGCACTATATTAGCACTCTCTAAGCTTGATTTTGATGTAACTGGTTTAGTCGCTGGCTTGGGTTTAACAGGGTTTGCGTTAGGGTTTGCGCTTAAAGATGCAATTTCAAATCTCGTTGCAGGGATAATGGTTGTGCTTTATAGACCTATTAAGTTGGGTGATAACATCGAGGTCGCGAGCTGTAAAGGTGTCGTGGTCGATTTAAACCTCAGATATATTACTTTACAGACCGATGGCTGTCGTCATTTAGTTCCCAATTCATTGATGCTCAGTAATAAAGTAACAATAAATAACTCGTAATATTTTCAACTAGCTAATTACAAATGAGCTGATTAAAATAGCCTATAAATCTAAGAGTGATGACTAAACTAATGTTTGAGCAAGTAATCGCGTTAATTGATGAAGCAAATAGCCAGGATCCTAATCAAGAACACTATGCAGGTAAAGTGTGGCCTAAAGAGCGTTTATATTCAGAGCGTATGACGCAGATGTTAAACCGTTTTAAACCTGATGCTGATGAGCTAATGCATATTGCTGTGAGAGCACAGCACATAAAGCGTTGGTGTTCGCCGCGAAGTCACTTTCCAATGGATAAACAAGGCTATCATCAGTGGCGCAGTGCGTTGTATGTTTTTCATGCCAGTACTGTGGTTGAATTAATGCAGCAAGCTGGTTGTTCTGATGTTGATCAGCAACGAGTATATGCAGCGGTTGCGAAAAAACAAATCAAGCGTAATCCTGATAGTCAATTGGTGGAAGATATCGCAAGTTTAGTGTTTATTGAGTATTACATGTTGGCATTTGTGCAAACAAAACCAGACTACGATGAGCAAAAGTGGATTGGGATTTTGCAACGTACGTGGCAAAAAATGTCTACTGAGGCACATGAGTTTGTGTTGGCGGGTAATATTACTTTACCAGCGCCGTTAGTACCGCTAATTGAAAAGGCGCTTGCACCGAGTTAATATCTCACTGCGATGAGTAATAAAATGCAAAGGAACTGGATATGCGCTGCCCAAGGACAAATATAGAACTCACTAAACTAATGGTCGGGGGGATCGAGGTTTTCTCATCCGCCAATGGTGGGGTATTTTTTGATAATCGCCAGATTTTTAATTTTAGTGATCCATCTTTAAAAAGAGCGCTGGTGCTTGCTGAGCACTTGGCTGCTTTACCTGACACAGACGTTGATTTAACGGCACGAATTAATTGCCCTAAGTGCCCGAGTGTCGTGATGATGCGGCGCTTTTTTACACCTCTTCATGTGGTCGAAATTGATGAGTGCCCAAGTTGTGCGGGTATTTGGCTAGATCCAAAAGAACTTAATAAAATTCACGACAATCACTTAACAGTGAAAGAAAAACAATTACTAGTGAACCAGCAAGCCAATAATCATGGTTTTATACCAATCGTGTTAAGTTACTGACCATTTATAGCGACAGATAAATGGAGTGATAACAAGGCGTAAATTTTGACATGTAGTTGTTCTACTTGAAAAAATTATAACGCAGTTAGCGCTTTATTTAGCTCGCTAGAATGGTTAAATATTTAAGTCGATTGGTATTATACATTTTGAAATACCGACTAATCGATTTAGCCAGCGAGGTATTAAGAAAAACCACAACAAAAATACCGAGAGTTTAGTTGAAATCGCTTTAGCTTCGTTTTTGGACTAACTCTGCAGAGCAACTTAGTCTTGGTTAAGTTGCTGTTTTACGTTTTGTACTTTCGCTAAAGTTTGCTTATCAACAACCACAGGCAATACCAATTCTATATTTTCTAATGTGGCGATGACTTGTGTTTTCAACTGTGTCTGCTGTTCAATTTGCATAACTTTAAGTGTTTCAGCGGTTTGTAATTTGATTTGTTCAGTCACTAGCGCTTCAGTTGGGCTTAGTAGCATCAATGTTAGTAGTAATGTATTCATATTAATCTCCTTATTTAAATTACCGCTAAGATAAGGAAATTAGATGACAGTTGCGTGTGGCTTATATTGCTACAAAGTTAAACTTTAATGCTGTTTTGATGAAGGGCTAGGCTTGTACTAAGCAGATCAAAGTACCTTCAATGGCTCGTACGTAGGCATAATATTGAGTTTCTCTATAGCTTGGTGGGCAAAGTGGCTCTGCACCCGCCAATACCGCTCTATCATAGCTTTCGCTGAGTTCACTACAGCTAAAGCGCAGTTCAAAACCAAGCGCTGGCTGTTTTGGATGAGCACGAATGTAGCCTTGTTTAAAATGAGCTTGTGCATAAGGGTGATTAGCAAATGCTATTTTGACAGCACCTGTTGCAAGCTCTCCATATTCGGCATCATCGCTGAGGGCATGAGTGGCAAAACCAAACGCTTGAAAATAAAAGTCTAAGGTTTCTTCAACGTTATCAACGTAGATTATTTGGCTTATGTATTCCATTAACACCTCTTTGAATATATTTAACCTAATAATAGATGATTATTAGGTTAACACTTAATAATTTATTTAATAGCTTGAATAGTTTTTGGAATTTCAATTGTTAATCATATTGCAAATGATAATTCTTTACATTATGATCCCGATAATTATTAACGGGGAATTGACATGAAATTAAAACTTTTATCTATTGCGATTAGTGCAGTAGTGCTCGCTGGCTGTGGCTCTAGCGGTGAATCGAACTCAGCACCAACATTTTCACAAGCTCAGTATTCTGTATTTTTAAATGAAGATGCTAGTGCAAGTTTATTAGTGAACGCCTCTGATAAAGACAATGATAGTTTGACTTACTCTCTAGCAAATGCTGCGAGTAACGGTTCGGTCTCAGTAAGTGCTAGTTCAGGCGAAGTGATTTATACGCCTGATACAAACTTTAATGGAGAGGACTTTTTTGCAATAACGGTATCTGATGGCGAAGATACAGCGACTACAACTGTCAGTGCAACTGTTGCAGCGATCAATGACTTCCCTGTCATTACCATGGATAAAGTTCAGGTTAGTGGTGGAGAAGTTAAAGTTGGTCAAGTTAGCGCCAGTGATGTTGACGGCGATACACTCACTTATTCTATAACAAAACAACCATTTAATGGCGAGCTCGTTATAGACGCGCAAAGTGGAGAATTAACTTATACCCCTTCAACATTAACAAATGCCATTGATAGCTTTGAATTGACCGTAAATGATGGAAATAATGGTGTTGTAGCAAAAACGCTAGAAATAGCCACTAACTTGGCAACTAATGCTGACCGTGCTTACTATTATTATGCTTCTGAACAATCTCATCTTAAACGTTCTGAAGTTCTTGCTGCCAATATCGAAAATGATATTAATCTTGGTGGTGTCTATACAGCTTTAGCTACCGGATACGCTGAAGCAGGGTTAGATAATGAAGTTGAACGTTTCATCACTGCTGACAGTATTATTCGTGATGACCTACGTGCTGTTGCACTTGTTAATGTTGCAAATCAGTACAATTTGCAAGGTAAATTTGAGCGAGCAAATGAGCTCCGCTTAGAAGCGAGTAATTTGTATTCGCAATACATCGCTGCCAAAGGCATTTCTGCATTTGCGGTTGAAGATCAAGATTTCTTTTATGAGCTTGCTGATTCTTATTTAAATGCCGGTGAGCCTGCACTTGCACTACAAAGCTATAATGTTTTAGATATATTATTAAGTTCAGCCCTTAAAGCCGAGCAAACAACACAAGCATTACGGCTGTTCTTTGGTTTTAGAAACTCAGTTGATGAAGTGATAGCAACATGGCAAACCAGTCGAGAGCAAGCTGATTTTGACTATGCGCTTAGCATGGCCGACAGGCTTTATGAATTTGCTAACATGATAGGTTACCGATACGTATCGAATGACCGAAATGGTAATGAAGGAAAACCTTATTTTAGTACCCGCCAAGTTGCATTAGGTGATGTGGTTGAAAACTATCGTTTACTAGGGCAACTTGATAAAGCTAAAAGTGCGCTTGCTGATGCATTGGCGCTTCATGGTGTAGTCAATTATGACGAAGCTTATACCCGCGAAAAAGATGAATATGCTGACGTTACAATGGTCGAATATCCATTTGGCTTGATAAACTTTGCAGAGTCCTTTGTAAACTTATACCCAAATTTAGACTTAGAAACGAGCTTTTTAACCCCATTTGAACAAGGAAGTACATATTACGATTGGGCTAAGGAAGATGCTGAAGACGCGCGGTTATTTGCGTACGTTAGAAATATTGAAGATGCAGATGAAAGCTTAGCGTTAATTTTGGCCGCAAAAGATGATAGCGATCTAAGACGATTATTTACTAATATCATTGCGTTTAATAGTTCAAATCCTGGTGGCTCACGTATTTTAATCGACCAGGGGCGCTATGCTGGTGCTGCAAAGTATATCGCGGAAGGCTTAAAATTATTGAGTTCTGAGCAATATATAGCGCAAAACATTGGGGATCAAGTTTTCGTAACAGGTACTACTGGGTGCCAGCTATTGCTTGAGCAACTGTTCGAAGTTATTCGTTTAACTGGCGAACAAAGCTATCGAGAGCAAGCGAATAAAACACTGACTACATGTCGTGAAATATCACTAAATAACTATGCACAAGTCAATGGCACAGAAGTAACAAAAGAGGATGTCGTTGCTTCGAGTGTTGATCTTATTAAATACCACAACCCATTGGGACAAAATGAAGCTGCCACGCCACTTATCGAAGTAGCTAAAAGCTTTTTAGCTACTTATGGTGAAGAAGATCTTGCACGAAAGGTTTCAGATACAGGCCAATTAGCTGCTGCGTTTGGTAAAGGTGGCCAATTTGAATTAGCAAACCAATACTATTCAGACTACGCAAATCTAATTAAACAAGTTGAAGAGGCGGTGACAGTAGACAGCCAGTTTGCAGTGACACAAGATTTTTTTGATGCATCAAGCCGAAGCACTTACAACTTTTCGCAGTATTACCGAACGCTAAAATCACAAGCCGGAAGAATCAATAATTACCAGCAACTTATTAGTGATGCAACGGCAATTTGGGTTGATTTGATTAATTGGAACATCAATCGGTTGGATGAAGCTTCGCTACAATTACAATTACAGTATTACCCTGAATTCGCTAATCAATATTTAATGTTAGGTCAATTTGATGCGGCATTAGCATTAAAAGATAAAGCCGCATTAGGAGTGGTAGAGCATGACTCTATAGTTACAGATGTCATTAATTATCTGAGTCAATATGATGCTTTTACAAGGGTGACTATCGCGACAGTTGATACTGATAATGACGGTAAGGCTAACTTCTTTGCACCTTATGCTAGTGATGAAATGATTGCTCAGTCTGGCATCGAACTTGATTTAGACAGTGATGGTGACGGTGTAAATGATGACGCTGACACTTATCCTTTGGATGAGACTCGTCAGTAAAATGAATATACGATATTTTACTTTTGGGCTGCTCAGCATGATGCTGACTGCGCCTGTATCCTCAGCCGAACCAAGTGAACAGCTTGAGAAAGAAATCACAAAGAGTCGTTATGAAACTTGTGAGAAAAAAGAGCCAGATTGTATTAAAAACATTGAAGTAATAGAAGTGAGGGGGCAGCAGCCGAATCCAATTTCAGTGAGTAGTCAAGGTGTGTATACCTTAAATAGAAAAATGATTGAAGATTATCGTTTTGGTAACGGTAATTTAAATGATTTGTTGGGGATTTTGCCAGGAGTTCAGTATGGCGAAGCTGCTTACTCAGCCGAGCAAGTAAGTAATATTAAACCATCTGAAGTGTCTATTTCTGGAACTGAAGGTAAGGCAACCGCTTATTTAATTGATGGTGTATCGAATAACTCTAATTTAAACAATCAACTAGGGAATACCGATAGAAACTTGCTGCAAGATGTGTCAGGGCATAGCCAAGAGTTATTTCTTAATCTTGATTTAGTTGAGAGTATTGAGGTTTACGATAGCAATATTCCCGCTAAGTATGGCAATTTTAATGGTGGTTTAGTGCAGGCACAAACGCGTAAAGCAAGGGATGAGGTTTCGCTTGGGATTAGCTACCGGCAAACAGCTGACGACTGGGTGGATTATCATAATTTTTATGCTCCAGATTTTGATGGCTCAGACACCTTAGATAATGCCGTGTTTCAAAAGCGTAGTTTTAGTACTCATATCGCGGCACCTCTGACAGATAAGCTTGGAGTGATTGCGCAATTTCAATATTTAAAGTCCCAAGAGTCACTCGAACAATTAGGTTATTTACGTTTACAAGAGCAAACTAATTATAACGGCATGGTTAAGTTTGATTATGCTGTAACCACCAATGACGATATTTCATTTAATTATTTATATGCACCTTACGAAGGAAATTACTTTGATGTTAATGCCATAAATAGTGATTACACAGTGAAAGGTGGGGGAAGTACCGCCATTTTAACCTGGCAAGCTAATCGTCATTGGGGCTACATGGACTCGCAAATTAGTTGGCGTAGCAGTAGAAACTCAAAAGATGCTAGTTCAGCTTGGTATAACTGGATAAATATTCCTGGTAAAAACTGGGGTGATTATGATGGCTCAATGACGAGCAATGAAGGTGGTTTCGGTGATATTACCAAAACACAAGAAACCTATACAGCAAAGCAAGATTTCGAACTCCCATTAGGGGAAGTATTGTTTGCAGACTCTCAGTTATCACTGGGTTATGCAATAGATCATCAGGTTTCAGTCTTTGATCGTTTAGAAAACGCGACTATTTATAACGGCGCTATCGTGTCACCTATGATCGATTGTGCCGGGTATCAAATTGACTGTGTTGAAACTGTTTTCAACCAGCCGATAGCTGATATTGAAGCTGAATTAGGTCGCCCTTTGGATTTGTCAAACGGAGATGATTTTTTATTGTATCAAAGCAACATAAGTCAGACTGGGCAGTATTTTCAATATCGACAAACTACACCAAAAGCACGAGCTGAAGCCAGTGTGAATAACTTTTCAGCTTATGTAGAAAATGAATTTGAATGGCAACAATATTCATTAACACTTGGTGCCCGGTATGATTATAACGACTTTTTTGAAAACCATAATGTGGCTCCAAGATTACGAGGTAGTATCTCGTTGTTTGAAAATACCGGTAAATTTATTTTTGGTGCAAATCGATATTACGCAAGCGATGCAATCAATTATAAGCTTAATGAAGCTATGGTACCTACGTTTACAGAGGTGAGAGCGATTTATCAGCACCGCCCACAACAATGGCAGGCCGAGTTATCTAATCGTGGTTACCGTTATGTTTATAAAGATTTAAAAACACCATACAGTGATGAGCTTTCAGCAGTATATCGTCACCAAGTACTAGGTGGGACGTTAGAGTTAAAATGGTTATACCGTGAACAGCATGAAAGTATTAACCGCGTAAAAGGAACAAATGAGTTAGGGGAAGCAATTTTATATGGTGCAAACTCTGGAAGTAGTGAATATCAGCGTCTTAGCTTATCCTGGATGGCTACTTTTGATACTCAGCACGTTGAGTTTAATGTTTCTCACGCCAGTAATACAACAAGTGCAGAGCAATTTGATGGTAGTACGCAAACCTATGTCAACAGCACTGATTACTTCTTAAATTTTTCCTATGACGATAATGAGTTAGTTTATATTAGAGGTGATAATTATGACTTAAATAGCCGTGAAAACGATTCGACATATAACTTAATGACACGACATGATATGGAGCTAGAAAAGCAAGACTTTAATCGCCCAATTATTGCCAATTTGAGTTGGGGTGGGCGTTTTGATAATTGGCAACTATCAGCTTATGCCCGCTTTAATGGTGAGCAAGATGCTATTTACGCCACAGGAACAACTCAATCGATAAAAGAGGCGACATCTATTTGTGATGGCTGCTCACCAAATCGTCGAGAATATCCAGTTTACCGCATAGAGAAAAGGCCTAGTTTCTGGTTATTAAGTGGCAGTGTAAAGTACACACTGGCAGTCGCACGTGATTATCGAGTCACTTTAAGCTTTGAAGGCGAAAATATTTTAAATAAACGTACGTATCAAGTGAGCCCTTATAGTACAGGGGTGGAGCTAGGACGGCGTTTTTGGTTAGGCCTACAACTTGATTATTAAGAGGATACAATTATGACAACCATTTATGCTTTAGCGCTTATAACAACGCAACTATGTTATGACGCAAGTGCTGATACACACGCAATTAAATTTGAAGAATTTTTTGAAGGTGCTACCGAATTACAAGTGGCGCGCCAAGAAGAAAAAGACCTCTGTATTGACCTTAAAAGTCATCAATTAGTAAGCGCAAAACGACTAGTTGCAACTGATGAGCGTGTTTTTTCAATTGTTGAAAGTAACAAATGACAAAAGCACGGCAACTATTTATAGTTTTTATTGTAGGTTTGGTTTTTAATTTACATGCTGAACCTATTAACTTTTTACAATTACGTGCACAGTATGAACAAACCTCAGAAAACTGGCCTGAGCCTTGGCTTGAAGAGGGAGTGGAACATAGTGAAATAGGTGCATTAACTGAGGTGATATTTCCAGTTGAAAACCCCTTTACCATAGCCAAAATGAGGTTAGGTGAAGCTCTATTCTTTGATCCTATTTTATCTCGATCTGGACAAATAGCATGTGCAAGTTGTCATGACCCTGATTTAGGTTGGGCAGATGGAAGGAGAGTTTCGTTTGGTCATGATCGTCAAGTAGGTCAGCGAAATGCACCTAGTATTGAGAATGCTGCTTTATGGCAAAGCTTGTTTTGGGATGGTAGGGCTAGGTCGTTGGAACAACAAGCGTTAATCCCTATTCAAGCTGGTAATGAGATGAGTTTGACTATTTATGAGTTGGAATTGAAATTAAATAGCACTTATCAATATAAACAGAAGTTTAAACAAGCTTTTGCTAAGGAATACATTTCTGCTGAAGATGTTGCTAAAGCATTAGCGACATTTCAGCGCACTATTCGTTCACGAAAATCTGATTTTGATTTTTTCTTGCTTGCAGCAAAACAATCAGACCCTAAACGTAAGCGTGTTTTATCGCAAAAGCTAACAGATCAAGCTTTGTGGGGGATGCATTTGTTTAGAACCAAAGCGAGATGCATAAACTGTCACTCAGGCTCTTTGTTTTCGGATAATAAATTTCATAATATAGGCCTGACATACTATAAAAGGGAATATGAAGATTTAGGTTTATTTAACTATACTGGAAACCCCGCTGATGTTGGCAAATTTAAAACACCGAGTTTACGTGGAGTGATGAATACAAAGCCTTGGATGCACAATGGTTTATTTATCAGCATGGCAGGTGTAATAAATATTTATAATGCTGGTGGGGTCAGAATATTAAAAGATGAAAATGATGTGTTTTCGCCAGAAACATCAACTTTATTAAAGCCTTTGGCGCTAACACAAGATGAAAAAATGGCGTTAGAGGCATTCTTGCACTCAATCACAGCCCATCCTGCAAATGGACCTCATTTTTCATTTTTATCTGAAAGCTAAACAAAAAACCTTGTAAGGGCGTGCCCAACAAGGTTTAATTTTTACAGCTTACAGCTTACAGCTTACAGCT
>NZ_JACJEZ010000109.1:0-3443 GCF_014164365.1 Pseudoalteromonas sp. SG43-6 | reverse complement strand
GGGGCGATTAACTCTTTGTTACTTACATGGATGTAAGTAAGGGGCGTGAGCAGGACGCGGAAGCTTTGCTCAATTTTTACTTAGCCCACTAGGTTACAAATCTCGCGCCGTGATTAAATCGCCCCGAGGTTGAACAAATTTTAATCCTTAAAGGTCAACAGGCCCTAATTTTGAGTAATAGCAAATGCTGTTTTTTTGTACATTTTACTTTAGTTATTTATTTTTGGGCCGATACTTAAGTAAGCAAAAATAGGAGTCGGATCATGAAAATTGGCAACTTTGGCTTTGTTCCAAACAACAACGTCAATAAATACAGTAACAAAGCTGCATTACAGCAACCTACAATACAGTCGCCTCAAGATAGTTACCAGCAACGTGGTAAAGAATTAGCAGCAAAAGTGTTAGGTGACAAAATGGCTGAGGCCTTAGGCTTACCTGTCGCGGAAGAGAAAAAAGACAAGCCACTATTTGATTTTGAAGAAATAGTCAAAAACGTTTTGGACTTTGTAACTGGTGCCGTTAAGAAAGCGCAAGTCAATGGAGCCGATAATGAAAAACTCAAAGGTATGCTTAGTGATGCACGCAAAGGTGTGCAAACAGGTATTGATGATGCCTATGGTGAATTAAAAGATACCGGTATTCTAAACGACGAAATTGAGCAGGGCATAGAAAAATCCAAAGAAGGTATTTTTAATGGCCTGGATGAGTTTGAAGAGGATTTATTTAACCCTAAACCGGATTCTGTCAGTGTTACTCAAGCACAGTATTTAAGTTTAAGTAATAATGCTCAGTATAACTTCACCACTGCAGAAGGTGACGAAGTGAGTATTAGTTTTGCTGATGCATTTAAACAGCAATCAGCCAGTAGTTATCAGCGTAATGGTCAAAATGAAGGCTATGCCAGTGCATCATCACAATCGCGGGAGTTATCATTTAGCATGTCAGTAAATGGTGACTTAAACGAAGATGAACAAAAGGCTATTAATGCAATGATGGAAGACTTGCAAAATGTTAGTAAAACATTTTTTGGTGGTGATTTGGAACAAGCCTTTGAACAAGCACAAGAGCTCAACTTAGGCAACGAACAGCTCGTCGCGTTTTCAATGGACTTAAAGCAAACTAAAACGTTTGCAGCAATAAAAGGCTATGAAGAGAATAAACCAACACCAGAGAAAGCTGTGGCTGAAAAAATAGCTCCATTTAATGACGATCTAAAAAATGCCTTTAATAAAGCGGGTGATCTTGGTTTGCAAAATGAACTGTCAGGCATTTTACAATGGTTAAATCAAGACCAAGAGGAAATAGGCAAATTAGTCGACTATACAAAATCGATGTTTGAGCAAATGAATAAATTGCGCTCAGCAGCACTAGAGAGTGAAGCATAAGCTTTATTTTCAGTACACCGCGTGGCAAACTGCTCAGCTTAGTTATTATAAGGAGCGAGTTGTTTGTCACCTCATATCATGGTTTTTGATTCGGGCATTGGTGGTACCACAGTGCTGAAGCATATTCAGCAATACATACCTGATGGCCGTTATAGTTATTTTATGGATAACGCCTACCTACCTTATGGAAAGCTGAGTCAACAAACCATAATTCAGCGCCTCACCGGATTATTAATTTTTATAGAAACACAACAATTAAACGTTGATGTGTTAGTTATTGCTTGTAATACCGCATCTACTTCAGCACTGAGCGCACTTCGCGAATTAACCACGATACCGATCGTCGGTGTAGTACCCGCAATTAAACCCGCCGCTTTATTATCTAAATCACAGCATATTGCCTTATTGGCCACACCAGCAACAGTACAAAGTAGTTATACACAACAGTTGATAAGCCAGCATGGTCAAGCTGTCACAGTACATTTATATGCTAGTGTTGAACTTGTAACGTTGGCGGAACAAACATATCAAAGTAAAAAGATTACCCAAGACAAACTAGTTGCAGAGCTCGATAGTCTCGCTATTGATAAAAGAGTGGATGTAGTCGTGTTAGGTTGTACGCATTTCCCAATTTTAGCAAAAGGTTTGAATGAGTATTTTAACAGCACTGTATTATTACTTGATTCCGGCGTAGCAATAGCCAAACGGGTGTGTGCAATACTCAAAGGGCATAATATAGATTGCAGTGATGAGCTTGATGCTAATTGTACAGGCAAGAAAAAGCCGCTACGTTATTACGCAACGGCTTCGATTTATGTTGATAAGCAACCGGTGGAGCTAGTTACGCTGATTGATCCGACTCAGAACGAAAAGAGTTAGATTCATCATCTTGTTTTTGTTTTGCTTCACGAACTTTCAATGTACGTTGTTGGAACTCGCTATCGTTTAATTTTGCAATAGCATTATCAGCATCTAGCTCTGCCATTTCAACAAAGCCAAAGCCACGACGTTTGCCAGTATTTTTATCCTTTAATAGGCGTACATTAAACACTTTACCTTGTTCTTCAAATAAAGCGCGAACTACACCTTCATTTGCACGATAAGGAAGATTGCCCACATAAAGTGTTTTTGTTTTTACTTCGGCTTCTTCTACATCGCCAGATGACATTGCAGCTATAACTACACCACCAATTAATAAACCAGCACCAAATAACAGTGCAGGACTTAATTGTAGGCTCGAAAGCGCAAAATTAACTATAACGAAACCAATAACAGCAAGGATAACTGAAGAGATAAGAGATTTTTGATCGGGTAATTTCATTTTGATCTACCAATAAACAGGAAATAAACATTAATTTAACATTGTGAACTTGCTATCTTAACGCGATAAATGAACATAGCAATGATATTTATGTGAAATAATTTAATTTACATCAAAAAAGACTCGAAAAAGCATCGATTGAGTGTTCTTTTAAAGCGTTTTGGGTGCTTTTTGAGCGAACAGTCAAAAGATTGAAAAAAAGTGTTGATCTGTTTTTGGAACTCCCTATAATGCGACCCCACTGAGACGGGAAACGCTAACGCATAGCGAAGCACGAACAACTCAGAGAGTTAAATAAAACTTCGGTTTTAAATGTTCGCAAGAAAGTTTAAAACTAAGTGTTGACTCGAAAAATAAAGGATGTATTATACGCATCCCTAGCGACAATGTCGCAACGTTCTTTAACAATATAAAGCAATCATCTGTGTGGGCACTCGTACAGATTGAGTTCTAACAGCCAAGCTTAGTTCGCTAAGCAAGGCAAAAGATTTAGAGTCTCAATTGGAACTGAGTGACCAACAGAAGTAACTTATTTATAAGTTGCTTCGGCACAGTCAATTCAATATCGAAAGATATTAAATAAATTCAGAATTCATTGAGCTGTCGAAAGACAAAAAACTTTTAATTGAAGAGTTTGATCATGGCTCAGATTGAACGCTGGCGGCAGGCCTAACACATGCAAGTCGAGCGGTAACAGAGAGTAGCTTGCTACTTTGCTGACGAGCGGCGGACGGGTG
>NZ_JACJEZ010000108.1:0-3673 GCF_014164365.1 Pseudoalteromonas sp. SG43-6 | reverse complement strand
CCGCTTGGGACACACTTATATCAATCAATAGAGCACTACTTCAAAATAGATAAAGATATAACAGAAAAACACGGATTTCCTGAGGAGTTAAAACCCTATTTAGACCCAGCAGATTGCCAAGTTAATAGAGAAGCCGTGTGGTAGTGAAGTTAGTTTGTTTAGCATTTACACAAAGGAGTGATGCCGAACTGAGAAAAAATAGTTAATAGTACAGTTCGGTAATAAGGAAGTTGAATATGTTTGAGCAATACGCAAAAACCGCTTATCGCGCTAAGCAAGCTGCAAAATTTAGAAATGAAATCGCAACAGATGAACGTGATTCAATGTTTTGCCGCTATCAAAGTAAGCAGGCGTTTTACCCGAGAGACGGTGTATTTGGCCACTGTTTTGATAATAGTCAAAACAGTTGCTACAAAGGTAATATTACTGGAGCAGAAAAATATGCACGTTCAATTTTAGCAAAAGGTAAAAATGAATTAGCAATGCCATTAGCAGGAAACGCAACTAATATTGCTGGCTTTGTCATTTTTTCTTGGGCAATAATTCATTTTTGTATTGTTATATTCTTGTTTGTTATGCCGTTATTTAGTTTAGCTTTAGGGGCGGTTGATGTTGCGTTAGAATTTTTAGCGGGCCTGTCATTATGTTGGATAGTTTCTAAATTGATTAATTGGTTAATTTGGCCGTTTTTTAGGTTTAAATATAATCTAGCTGTTATTTTTAATCGTGCCACAGGAATGGTGGAGGTACCAACTAAAAACGCGAAAGATTTCGATATTTTCCCATTTGAAGAGTTTAATGCACATTATAGGGTGCAGCATAACCCTAAAAGCGGTTTTCCATACCGTGGGTTTACTTTGTTACATTATCAGCAAAGCATGCGATATGACCAAACTTTTAGTAACCAGATAGCATCTGCATTTATTCATTGGGAACTGCTACAAAACTTTATGAATGTTACTCAGCCTTTGGCTGATATCCCGCAATTTGAATATTACCGTGAGTTTGATAAAACCACTGCTGAATTTGATAAAGCCAATGGTCGCCCTAAGTATTTTTGGTATCGTGTTGATAAGTCATTTTTAAAAGAAATGTCCAAAGCAGATGACGAGTTGAGAAAAGAATTTAATGATGAAGAGCAGCTCGATAATCTTTTGATGGGTAAACCTATTAAAAAGCTAACACCGCCAGATATTTTCAAGTTTCCATGGAAATACGCAGATAACATTAAGCCTGAAAGCGAGATCAAGTTCGGTAAAACACTGTGGCAAAAATTCACATCATTTTTGATGGTAGATCTGTAGTTAAGTAACATAATAAAATTAAAGGAATTTAACCCAAGCAGTAAATAACTGCTTGGGTAGGCAAAAGGATATTCATGTCAATTTCATATAAATTTGCAAAACTAAATGCAAAAGCAATAGAGAACTCGCAGAACTTTAAACACTATATTTCCTCAAAAAAGTATGAGTTCACATCACCCAAAGGAATAATGATTCCCCGATTTTATTGAATGATAAAATTTAAATAACTACCTCAAATGTTTGATTAAACTGCTGTAAAGCGGCTTCAACGCGGGTGATGCCTAAGTCAAACTCAGCCCGGGTTGCTGGGCCGCCTAGGGTGAGGCGAACACCATTTGGATTATCTACTTTTAGGGCTGGAACTTCTGGGATAAAGGAATCTAGCGTCCTTACAATTACCTTATGCGCTTTTAATACGCTGCAAAACTCAAACATATTCTGCGACTGGGATAAGCGAATATATACATTTAAACTGGCAAACTGAGCATCTATCTCATAAGTTTGAAGCAGCTTTTTTATTTGTTCAATACGATAGCGTATCTCATCTGCTAGCTTAGTTTGATTATAAGTAAATTCGTTACTTTTAATGGCGCGCATTATTAACTCAAAATTCATTGAGGAAACCGCCCAACACTCACTATGAATTTGTTTTAAAATTGGTTGCTCCCAAAGTCGTGGAGGTAATAAGTAACCGGCTCGTAGTCCGCCTGCAAAATATTTTGAAAAGCTTGAAATATAAAAAACCCGATCCGGTGCTTGTTGCCACAATGGTAATCGCCAATACTCTGGCAAACAGTAATTTACGTCATCTTCAATAATGAAAAAATTATATCGGCGACTCAGCGCCAGTAGGGCATTTAAATTGTTACTGCTATAGCAAATATTGGTTGGATTTTGACAGTTTGGCGTGATGTAAACCGCTTTGATTGTACGCGACTTACACAATGCTTCAATTTGCGCAAGATCAATCCCGTCGCTATGCACGTTTACTTGCGCTAATGAAAGTTTAAGCGAATGACACGCAAGGTAAAAACCGGGGTAACACATTGACTCTGCAATGACAGTATCGCCACTTTCACACAAGGTTGCTAACGTAGTGAATATTCCTTGCTGAGCACCTTGGGTAAATATCAACGGATGGTTTAAGCAATCAAAGCCCTTATCCGCTAGCCATTGTTTGAAAAAATATTGATGTGAGGTAAGTCCATTGAGTTTATAAATCATCACATCTGTTAATGCACGTTGATCCTTTGACAGCGATTG
Organism: Pseudoalteromonas sp. SG43-6; assembly: GCF_014164365.1. Lineage (NCBI taxonomy): Bacteria > Pseudomonadati > Pseudomonadota > Gammaproteobacteria > Alteromonadales > Pseudoalteromonadaceae > Pseudoalteromonas > Pseudoalteromonas sp. SG43-6. The sequence continues at coordinate 1,106 of NZ_JACJEZ010000108.1, read as the reverse complement.
CAGGGCATTGGTCATAACATGTTGTTGCCCCATCATCGGTTGCATGCTTGAAGCAAAGTCTGTGTCGCCCTCAAAATGACTTAACTCAATAACTTTACTTACAAAGGTACCAGCCCCTAGTTTTGCAGTAACCAACCCTCGTTGCTCAAGTAAAGCATATGCACGAGTTACCGTACCATGTGTAACACTTAGGCTGTCAGCGAGAAGTCGTTGGGCTGGTAATTTTTGCTCAAAACCCAGCATTTTGTTGTCGATAGCATGCTCAATCAAAGCGGCTAATGCGCGATATTTTGGCTGTGTTTTGCACAAACTACTAAATAGAGTGTGATCCGGTTTGTAAATTGTATTCATAACAATAAAAATATTGATGATTTTACATAAGTATGACAATTAATAGTTATTAAACAACTACAATATTGTATCAATACAATTAATCATTATGAATACAGCTACTGTTTTTGAGCTTGCTCCGGCTCTCATTTTATTTTGTTTTGCGGCGTCAATTACGCCTGGGCCTAATAATATTTTGCTTACTCACTCAGGCACACATTTTGGCGTGATCAAAACCCTACCGCACTTATTGGGTATTCGAGTAGGCATGACGATAATGCATTTGGCAATGCTACTAGGATTAGGTAAATTGTTTTTAATACAGCCAAAGCTGCATTTTTTTCTACAGCTTTGTGCCAGTGGTTATATTTTATATTTGGCATACAAGATAGCTAGTAGCTCTCAATTAAAAGGTGATAATGCTCAAGCAAGGCCTTTAAATTTTTTTCAAGGCATGCTTTTTCAGTTGATCAATCCTAAGTCATATGCAGTGTTAATGACACTTTGTACTGCACTTACTTTACCAGGAGGTGCCTATTGGCCTTCTGCAATTTTGGGCGTGATTATTTTTAACCTTGTCGCGGCTTGCTCAGGCTTGTTTTGGGTGAATTTTGGCAAATACATGCGCCAATTTCTAAATAAGCCAAATATCCTAAAGTATCCCCAGAATTAGCCTTTATATATCAATGAACTAATAGTATTAAAAAATGTGGGAAGCGAGGGAACATTCATGGTGTTTTGTGATCTTATGAATCGCTTAAAAACAACAGAGCTAA
>NZ_JACJEZ010000107.1:0-3766 GCF_014164365.1 Pseudoalteromonas sp. SG43-6 | reverse complement strand
GAAGCTTTTTAAGTTGAGCGTAATTTAAGTTGGTAATGTGATGTAGTATATTTTGAAACTGCTTGGAAGCCATATTGCACCTGCCGTTGTTGGGTTTCAGTACATTAACTATAGTTCACCAACACTGAAAGACAACATAGCCTTATTTGTACAGTATTTGGTGTTTTGTCCAATAACATTATTAAAAGTCGTTTTGGTGTATTTTAACAATAGTCATTTTATAGCCTACGTAATTACTTGTTTACATTAAACTTATTTAGTGGAATTATTAAGCAATGTAATATACGCCGTTTTGGGGTGTGATAACCCACCAAAGTGGTGTTCAATAAGCTGTTATGTGGCTTAAATACGTCTGCGGTACTTAATAATGAGTTCATCAAGAATTTGTGTGCATTGTGATAAGCCCGTGGAGAAATACTCGGAAGATTATGAGGTTTTCGAAAAGATGCATTGGCTATGTTTTCATTTAGTCTTCGAGCATGAAGGTGATCCTGATGTAACGTGCAATGACCCAGCTTGCCCTTGGTGGCATATAGAAGTTATGCGCAATAAACTGTCTGAATTAGGTGTTAGTCCTGATAGTGTAATCACAGAGGCAGTAAACAAAAAATGGAATCTATGAATCCGGCACATAACAAAGCAAGGCAATCTGACGTCTTACTCTCCACTTGTTTTTATGCGGTAAAATACTCGCATAAAAACAAGTTCCGTTTCATCCGCAGTTACTTGCGGCGTTAGGCAATTAGGAGTAAAAATGCAGAAATCCGATCAAGTGTCGTTGTATTTTTTGTCTGACTTAGAGAAGTTTAGGATCTTTGTCGAGCTATCAGAACGCCATTGGCGTGAAGAATTAACTACGTACAACGAATCTGATATAGAAATGAACGAGTCTGTTTGTTGGGATAGGTACAAGTATCGCAATGATTTAGGTGCGCATTTCCAAGAAGTATTTCCTCAATACCAGAAACAATCGTTTTTGCTTATGTTGGTATCGCTTTTTGAAGATTATCTTAATCAACTGTGCCACAGCTTTTATTTTGAAAAAGGTTTAAATTGTACTTTAAAAGATTGCAGTGGCTCAGGTATTGAGCGAGCAAAAAACTATCTACGTAAAGTCGCCAAAATTGAAGTACCTACTGGCACTGCCTCTTGGGGTAAAGTCGTCGAAGCAAGGGATATCAGGAACATCATTGCTCACAATGCTGGGCACTTAGACGAGGAGCTGCATAGTAAGCAATTTAGAATTGTTGCCAAAAACCTCAATTTAAATTCACATCAATTTGCTAGAGTCCACCTTGAAGTTACACAAGTGTATATCTTTGAAATTATTGACGCTATGACTAGTGTCGTTAATGAGCTCTGGCGTGAAACGACGGAAAATGCCTAACACATATGAGCCTAAACTCTGTCAATAGGCACTAGTATTCTTTTTGACCATTTTTATAAATGGACGGTCAATTCTAAATCAATAAACAAATTCGTTTACTTCGTCTGTCGATGCGGCTGTTAAGCAAGTTGCTTACGGCAAACACATATAGAGGCTCTCTTATTGCGATCTCATCGCAGCCTACTTTTTTCCATATCCTTATGGATTTGTAGGGGCACTAGACATTCATCGGTTAACCTAATCATGGCACTATTCAAGGCGGCTGGTTTCATCATGGTGATCCAGTTAGTTTCAGGCTCAAGTCAGGTGTAAGCGACTTTGTTTATTGTATTAATGCACGCGTACTGAGCATCTAATCAAGGCAAGTGGCTTAGGTCTGTAGGCATATAATCAGGTTAAACCTTACTGGTCATTAACTCACCCAATTGATTGATGCTCAGCCTTATATCCAGTTAGATGTTCAGCTCACTCAGTACCGTGACTAACTCTTTAAGAATTTTGCTTCATCGAATACCGTCTCTTTTTTAAGCATAAAATAAACACAGCGACCAAGCTTATGCGCAAGCGCTGACAGTGCTTTGGCTTTGCTCATTCGCTTTTGTAGTTTTTCAAGGTATTTGTTGGCGTTGTGATTGTGACGCAGCAGTAATACGGCAGCTTCCGAGAACGCCCATTTTAGATGTGCATTGCCAATTTTATTACCTTGGGTGCCATAGGTTTTGCCAGCAGACTCCGCTTTGCATTTGACCAACCGACTGTATGAAGCGAATTTTTGTACGCTTGAAAAGCGATTGATGTCACCAATTTCGTAAATGATAGTGAGTGCGAGAATGCGGCCTATACCATTAATTGTTTGCAAAATATTAAGGTGAACAGGGTTGTGTTGTTTAGCCATTTGTTCAATGTAATGCTCTAAAGGTTTAAGCTCCTTATGATAGCAATCGAGTATAGCCATGTTTAAATTAATAGAGCGTTGTACAACGGGATCAGGAAAGTAATAGCGCATTTTTTCTCTGTCGCAGACGTTTTTTAAATTGACATTATGGGCAGGTAAATTGTACTGGCTGGCAGTATTGGCGACATGGGCTTTTAAATCAGCGCCATGACGGACGATTTTAGTTCTGCGCCGTAATAAGTCGCGTGTAGCACGCATATCTTTGTCATACACATAAGCAAGTGGGAAATTACCACCACGGATGAGTTTGGCAATTTTATGTGAATCTATTTTATCGTTTTTAGCTTTACCGCCATGAATCGCCTTCATGTATAGCGCATGACCAAGAATAAAGTCGATAGTGTGTTCTTTGCAAAAATCAGCGACCCAATACCAACAGTGCATGCACTCTACGCCAACCACAATGTCACCGATATACGGCTTAAGTAGTTTTAGTAGCGCTTCAAGGTCATCTTTAATTTTCTTGTGAACAAGGATAAGTCCTGTATTATCAATGATACAGACGTAAAGTAATCGCGCGTGTAAATCGATACCACAATAATACGGATGCATGTTATTGTAAAAGTTCAATGAGCTTTCTCCTATAAAGGTTAGTTGCCTTTTCAGCGTAGCGAATAATCGCGATGCTGGGGAGGAGGCTCAATGAGTATCAAGGCGCTAAAGACGGACTAACAAACGCTTGGCATTTTTAGCTTGGTTTAGTTATGTGTTTAAGGTGTTTTAATTGAGTGAAGTGGCAGGTTTGTTAGCCACTTAGCTAGTCGTTATGAATCCCTCAGATTCGAGAGAGAAAAATGTATCCGGATGATGTGAATGGTGATGTATTCAGAAGATTGGAGGAAGATGATTTCGATTTCTCTATCGAGCATCCAGTCGATTTCTATGCTATCTATGCCACCGAAGAAGAAGCTGATCTCGTTGCAAGGCAGTACGCAACTGATTGGAAGAGCGGACAAAAATTTAAAAATATCGAAACAAGGCCAAGCGATAAAGGTGGTATGGAGTTAGAGTTAGTCCCAATCATGATGGTTACATATGACAATATCATTGCCTTTGAAAATAAACTGGCCGAGCGTACATCAAAGGTGAACGGGTATTTGGATGGCTGGGGCGTTTTAAATGGCTAAATTCATAACGAAGCCAAGCACATTCGTGCAATGCAAAAAGCGCATTGCACTGGACCTCGCTACGCTCGGCCTGTGTTGGCGGCGTTATGTGGTTCTCGAGTTTGGTGGTATTAATTATGAGTAAAAATAAAAGTCTATATCCAGAGATTTTATTCCATTTCTGCAGTCGAGATGTAATGGTCTAATGAAACTGGACAGGTTTATAGCGTAAAATGAGCTAAACCCAAAAGGTATCACTATGACCAGAAAATCAAAAGTAACACTCAGTGCACAACAAAAACTTGAATATGCCAAATT
>NZ_JACJEZ010000106.1:0-3899 GCF_014164365.1 Pseudoalteromonas sp. SG43-6 | reverse complement strand
CTGTACGAGTGCCCACACAGATGATTGCTTTATATTGTTAAAGAACGTTGCGGTTAAAGTTAAACTTTATCTCGCTAGGGCTGCGCATATTACGCTTTCCTATTTTTTTGTCAACACTTAATTTTAAACTTTCTTAAAAATCTAAACTTAAGTTTTACTCGACTGACTGATTAACTCTTGCCTCGCTAAGCGTTGCTGTCTGCCGTCTCAGTGGGGTCGCATTATAGGGCGCGGCGAATTTTACGCAAGCGTTTTTTAAAGAAAACTTGAAATAAAGTGCTGTTCGGTTATGATTCATACCAAACACCACAAAATCTATACTTAATTTACGTTTTAATAACTCAATCACGCGACATAACATAAAAAAGCCCAGTGAAATTCACCGGGCTTTTTTTGCTAAATTCAATAAACAATTTAGGTTAAGCAATACCGTATTGCTCTCGGTAGGCTTTTACAGATGCTAGGTGCTCATTCATAGTACCTTTGCTTTCAAGATAACTAATAAGATCGGCCAGTTTTACTATCGAAACAACTTTAGTAGCAAAGTCACGTTCTACTTCTTGAATTGCAGAAAGCTCAGCTTTACCTTTTTCTTGACGATCAAGAGCTATTAGTACGCCACTTAAGTCCGCGCCGTTTTGTGCAATGATTTCCATAGACTCACGAATTGCTGTGCCAGCAGTGATCACGTCATCTACTAACATGATTTTGCCTTTTAGCTCAGAGCCGACTAATGTGCCGCCTTCACCGTGTGCTTTCTTCTCTTTACGGTTAAAGCAATAAGGCACATCTTTATTGTGATGATCTGCAAGTGCTACTGCGGTAGTTGTTGCAATTGGAATACCTTTATAAGCAGGACCGAATAAAACATCATATTCAATGCCTGCATCTTCAAGGGCGGCAGCATAAAAACGACCAAGACGTGCAAGGTCACGACCTGTATTAAACAACCCCGCATTAAAGAAGTAAGGGCTAGTACGGCCAGACTTTAAAGTAAACTCACCAAACTTTAACACCTGTTTTTCTAAGGCGAATTCAATAAACTCTATTTGATAATCTTTCATTACTATAAACCTATTACTTATTAAGCTAATGCTTGCTTCTGAACGTCAATGATTTCGCGGATTGAATGCTTCGCAAGAGTGAGTAATTCATCAAGCTCATCAAACGAGAAAGGTTCGCCCTCGGCTGTACCCTGCACTTCAATAATTTTACCTGTTTCGGTCAGAATTACGTTCATATCTGTTTCAGCGTCAGAATCTTCTAAATATTCTAAATCGCTAATAGCTTGGCCTTTATAAATACCTACCGAAATAGCTGCAATCATAAATTTAAGAGGATTTGAATTGATCATACCCTTGCTACGCATATGTGTTAACGCATCGACTAGAGCAACACAAGCACCACTGATTGATGCAGTACGAGTTCCGCCATCAGCTTGAATAACATCACAATCAATAGTAATGGTATTTTCGCCTAACGCTTTTAAATCAACTGCGGCACGAAGTGCGCGTGCAATTAAACGTTGAATTTCCATAGTACGACCGCTTTGCTTGCCACGCGCCGCTTCACGGCCATTTCGGGTATGGGTAGAGCGCGGTAACATACCGTACTCAGCTGTGATCCAGCCTTTACCTTGGCCTTTCATAAAACGCGGTACACCTGATTCAACAGTGGCTGTACAAAGTACTTTTGTGTTACCAAACTCAACCAACACAGAGCCTTCAGCATGCAAAGTGTAATTACGTGTAAATGTAACCGGTCTAATTTGGTTAGGTGTTCTTTCGCTTGGACGCATTCACGATCCCCTTAATTCAGAATTTCCCACATTATATGTATATATAGCTGTAGATGCCATGCTGATTTAAACAAAAGCAAATTGTAAAATTCGCAGCAACAAAAATTTCCGCTAGAGCTTAACCAGTGTTACGGTATAATCACTTTTAATATTGTTTAATAAAACTAGGAAACCATCCATGATCCACAGTATGACTGCTTACGCGCGTCGCGAAATAAAAGGCGATTGGGGCACTGGCACGTGGGAAGTTCGTTCAGTTAACCAACGCTACCTTGAAACCTTTATTCGCGCACCTGAGCAATTTCGTGGCATGGAGCCGGTGATCCGTGAGCGCCTACGTAAACATTTACAACGCGGCAAGGTTGAAGTGTTCTTAAAGTTTGTGGCAAACCCAGCCCATGTTGGTGAGCTTTCAATTAATGAGGCGTTGGCTGCACAACTGATCAATAGCGCCAAATGGGTGCAACAACAAAGTAATGGCGATATTAATCCTGTCGACATCTTACGTTGGCCTGGTGTTATGGAAGCTGAAGAACTAGATATGGATAGCGTTAACACCGCACTCATTGCTGGTTTTGATCAAGTGATTGAAGATTTTAAATCTGCACGTGGTGATGAAGGCGCTAATCTTGAAGAGATGATAGCCACTCGCCTTGATGCTATTTTAGAGCAAGTAGCGATTGTTGAAACTCACATGCCAGAAATTGCCAAATGGCAGCGTGAAAAATTAGCACAAAAATTAGAAGATTTAACTGCAAATATTGACGAAGCTCGCCTTGAGCAAGAGCTCATCTACCTTGCACAAAAACAAGACGTAGCTGAAGAACTAGACCGTTTAAAATCTCATGTCAAAGAAACTAAAAAAATCCTTAAAAAAGGTGGCGCTTGTGGTCGTCGTTTAGATTTTATGATGCAAGAGTTTAACCGCGAAGCCAACACCCTCGCCTCTAAATCAATCAATAGCGACATCACCAATGCTGCGGTTGAGCTTAAAGTATTGATAGAGCAAATGCGTGAGCAGATCCAGAATATAGAATAAATACAAAACTAGGTGTAACTAGATAAATTTAACGTTTTAAAACAAGTAATAAGAGTATGTTTTTATTTTGGTTTGCTCTTGTTTTATCTAGTTAAATAAAAATATAAGTATGACAGGTTATTTGACAGATATTTTTCAAGGATATAGGGTTACAATAATCTGTCATACTTTTGGTCACCCACTTTGAGTTCATCAAATAAGCATTTCGAAATAGTAAGTAAAATCAAATCAGGCATGACTAATGATGCAACTATAAAAGCATTATTAAATACTGGTGTTGAGAGCTTCACCCGAATAGAAAGAAATTTGTACTTTAGAATCAGCGCACAAGGAACTGGCTTCTGGGTTTATCAATACAAGATTCACAATAAGCCTAAGCGCATGACACTGGGTACATACGGTAAGAGACCAGATAAATTACCGCTTTCGGATGCTAGAGATGAGTTAGCAAAAGCGAGAGCTCTTGTTAATCAGGGAACGGATCCTTTAGCAGAGAAAAAACGAACGAAGCAAAGTAAGTATAATACTGTTGATGATCTGGCTTTAGATTGGTTAGATGATGTAACTAGTAGATTAGAACATCCAAATATACCCGTGCGAATATATCAACAGGAGATAAAGCCCAAATTAGGTGGTATTTCTCTAAGTGATGTCACAGGTCTAGATATTAGAAGTGTTTTAAAGTTTGTGAAAGAACGTAAGAAAACCATCAGACCAACAATAGTAAATGATACGCTCACGTATCTTAAGCAACTTTTTGATCATGGCGTTACACTCGGGTTAATTCATCATAATCCTGCAATGGCATTTAAAACTAAGCATGCAGGAGGTAGTGAAAAATCTAGAGACCGTGCACTTTCCTTGGATGAATTGAAAGTTGTTTTTCAAGTTATGAGGGAGCATCATGCACACTTTATTCGTGAGAATTATTTAGCTGTTGCATATTCTCACCAGCTTTGATCACCCAATGGCATTAACTTTGATCGCTTATTCTCATTAAGCTTTGATCACGAAAATTACGCGATAATGATCACTTTTGTGTTCTTAATGATTTTGCCGATC
>NZ_JACJEZ010000105.1:0-4326 GCF_014164365.1 Pseudoalteromonas sp. SG43-6 | reverse complement strand
CTCGCAAACTCGCAAACTCGCAAACTCGCAAACTCGCACTTTTAATAAGTAACCAGCAAACTCGTATCAAATATGCGGCTAATAATTAACCTGCTACTGCCTGTGCTGCGTATAACTTTAAAAAAAGTTCAATAATCATCGTAATAAGTGTAAATCAGTCAGTTAATTGATGAATTTTTTTGCTACAATTGTCTGGCAAGTAATGTGAGTGAGTTCAACAGCACCATGTGCAGTTTATCTGCTTCCTTTTAGTGAGGTTGATCTTGGTCAGTATATTGTTTTTGTAAAAGTCATATCATAGAAACGGCTCTATGCTCGAGCTAACTTAGTCAATTAGTTGATAAAGTCGGGATTATTCGAGCATGAGGCTGTTAATAACCTTGTTTTAATCAAGGGTTTTAATTATGATCGCTTCTATTTTAAAATTTCGAAAAATTAACCTGCTGTAACTGATGTTCTCAATATAGCAAGTGTTGAGAATCATAGTGGAGATAAGTGGATGAGCAATGCGCCTGTAGACAATGGCCGACGTCGCTTTTTAACCATAGCTACCTCTGTTGTAGGTGGTGTTGGTGCGGCTGGGGCTGCTGTTCCTTTTATTGCGTCTTGGAATCCAAGTGAGCGAGCTAAATCTGCGGGTGCGCCTGTAGAAGTAGATATCAGCAAACTTGAGCCGGGACAATTAATACGTGTCGAGTGGCGTGGTAAACCTGTATGGGTTGTATCACGAACCCCTAAAATGCTTGAGCAGATGAAAGAACACGAAGGTCAACTTCGTGATCCGCAATCGCAAGAGCCACAACAATTAGAATCATCAACCAATGATTTCCGTTCATTACGCCCTGAGATATTTCTCGCGGTAGGTATTTGTACGCATTTAGGGTGTTCACCTGGCTTTTTCCAAGGTAATTTTGGTGAAAAGGTTGAGGGAACAGATGATGGTTTCTACTGTCCATGTCACGGTTCTAAATTTGATATGGCTGGCCGTGTATTTAAATCGGTACCTGCCCCGTTAAACTTAGAAATACCACCTTACACATTTCTTGATGATACCACTATTTTAGTGGGCGAAGAAAAAGGGGTAGCCTAATGTTCGGTAAAATTATTGGTTGGATAGACGACCGTATCCCAATGACACGTGTTTGGAACATGCATATTGCACAGTATCCAGCACCGAAAAACTTTAACTTCTGGTATTTCTTTGGCTCATTGGCCATGTTAGTACTAGTAAACCAAATTCTTACCGGGATTTGGTTAACGATGAACTTTGTTCCGTCTTCTGAGGGCGCATTCGCTTCAGTAGAATACATCATGCGTGATGTAGAATACGGCTGGTTACTACGTTATTTGCACTCAACAGGTGCATCAGCGTTTTTCATCGTTGTATATATGCATATGTTCCGTGGCATGATCTACGGTTCTTACCAAAAACCACGTGAATTACTGTGGTTATTCGGTATGTTTATCTTCTTAGCGTTAATGGCTGAAGCATTCATGGGTTACTTATTACCATGGGGTCAAATGTCATTCTGGGGTGCACAGGTAATCATTTCACTATTCGGGGCTATTCCGGTTATTGGTGATGACTTAACACTTTGGATCCGTGGTGATTATGTAATATCAGGTGCAACGCTTAACCGCTTCTTTGCATTACATGTTATTGCTTTACCATTGGTTATCGTAATTTTAGTATTCTTACACATTGTGGCACTGCACGAAGTGGGTTCAAATAACCCTGACGGTGTTGAGATCAAGCGTAAGAAAGGCTCTGTTGCTGAAGAAGATAAGCCTAAATTTAAATTCCATGAGTATTACACTGACAAGAAAGATATTGTTGATGCGATTCCGTTCCATCCTTATTACACAGTAAAAGATATTGTGGGTGTGGTTGGTTTCTTAATCTTGTTTTGTTGGGTGGTGTTCTTTATGCCTGCGATGAATGGTTTCTTCCTTGAAGGACCAAACTTTGAAGCGGCAAACCCACTTAAAACACCTGAACATATTTTCCCAGTTTGGTACTTTACGCCATTCTATGCAATCTTACGTGCAATCCCAGATAAACTAATTGGTGTTGCTGCGATGGGTGCATCGATTGTAGTGCTGGCGTTATTACCTTGGCTTGACCGTGGCACAGTGAAATCGGTTCGTTACCGTTGTGGCTTCCATAAATGGAACATCGCAGGTTTTGTTGTTACTTTCGTGCTTCTTGGTTGGGTGGGTGCAACTCCACAAACTGATATGAAGACGATCATTTCACAAATCTGTACTGTGACTTACTTTATGTTCTTCGTACTGTTGTTTGTATACAGTAAGAATGAAAAAACTAAGCCATTGCCAGAGAGGTTAACGAAATGATGAAAAAGCTAATTATCGGTTTATTTGCTTTATCAATAAACGTATTGCCGGCAATGGCGGCAGGTCCATCGGTTCCATTAATGGAAGCCGGTAATGACCTAACTGATCAGCCTTCGTTGCAACGTGGTGCAAAGTTGTTCATGAACTACTGTCTTGGTTGTCACCAAATGCAGTATCAGCGTTATGAGCGTACTTTCCGTGATATCGGTATTCCAACAGCCGTTGGCCTTGAGCAGTTAATTTTTGACGGTTCAAAAGTTGGTAGCCATATCACTAACGCAATTACTAAAGATGATGCAGCAAAATGGTTTGGTGCGGCTCCGCCGGATCTAACTCTAATTGCACGTGTAAAATCTCCGGATTATATTTACACGTACTTAAAGTCATTTTATAAAGATGAATCTCGTCCGTTTGGAGTTAACAATATTGTTTTCCCATCGGTAGGTATGCCTCACGTTTTGCAAGAACTGCAAGGTTTACCAACGCCTATTACTGAAGAAGTCGAAGAACATGGTCACACTGTGACTAAAGTTATTGGTACTGAAACAGATGGGACTGGCGAAATGAGTGTAGACGAGTACGATCAAGCGGCTCGTGACTTAACTAACTTCCTTGAGTACGTGGGTGAACCTTCACGTCTTGAATCAGAAGCGTTAGGTATCAAGGTTATCGGATTCTTAGTTATCCTATTTATCTTGGCATTCATGTTGAAGAAAGAATACTGGAGAGATGTTCATTAATTTTGAACATATTTAAAGGTAATTTTGCAATAGGGGCTTAAGCCCCTTTTGCTGTTTTTGTTATTTAATGGAGGTAGGCATGGCCGTAGCTGCCAATAAGCGCCCTGTAATGACCCTTTTTTCTGGTGCTAACTGTATGTATAGCCATCAAGTACGCATTGTACTTGCTGAAAAAGGCGTAAGTGTAGATATTCATCTGGCCGAAAAGGACAACCTGCCAGAAGCACTTCATGAAATTAACCCTTACGGTACAGTGCCAACACTGATTGACCGTGAGCTTGGTTTATATCAGGCAAACATCATCATGGAATACCTTGATGAACGTTTTCCTCACCCTCCACTAATGCCTGTTTATCCGGTAATGCGTGGCCGCAGCCGTTTAATGATGCATCGCATCGACACAGATTGGTACAGCCTTGCTGCTAAAATTTATGCTAATGGCGCTGAATCAGCGCAAGCGCGTAAAGAACTAACAGAAGCTTTACTTGCTGTTTCAGCAATCTTTACTGAAGCTCCTTACTTTATGAGTGAAGAGTTTAGTTTAGTTGATTGTTACTTAGCACCATTACTATGGCGTTTACCAGAGCTTGGTATTGAGCTAACTGGTGCAGGTTCTAAAGAGATGAAAGAATATATGATCCGTTTATTTGAGCGTGAATCATTCCAAGCTTCTCTTACTGAAACTGAGCGCGAGATCCGTTTGTAATGACGCCTAATCGTCCTTATTTACTTCGTGCTTTCTTTGATTGGATTGTTGATAATCAGTGTACACCGCATTTAGTGGTTAATGCTGATTTTCCAGCCGTGCAAATACCAACACAGTTTGTTCAAGATGGACAAATTGTGTTGAATATTAGCCCATCAGCTGTCACACAATTCTCAATGGATAATCAGCAGTTAAGCTTTAGTGCCCGCTTTGGTGGTCAGCCAATGCAAGTATACGTGCCAATTGGTGCCGTGCTTGCTATCTATGCCCGCGAAAACGGTGAAGGCACTGTGTTTACTGCAGATGAGTTTTTAGAAGATGAAGACGAGTTTGCAGCTGAGTTAGAAAGTGTTGATATCGCAGATGAATTATTACCTGACGAGCCAGCTCCTTCTAAGCCTGAAAAGAAAAAAGGCTCACACTTACGTGTTATTAAGTAATATGTAATTGTTTGATAAAAACCGCTGATTAAGCGGTTTTTTTATGCCTGTATAAAAGTAGACTGAAGGTAAAAGGTAAAAGGTA
>NZ_JACJEZ010000104.1:0-4449 GCF_014164365.1 Pseudoalteromonas sp. SG43-6 | reverse complement strand
AAAAACCGGCAAAATCGCCAATATGAAATTTGTATTTAAAATTCCACGCGCGAGTTGTGAGGTTGGCTTTTGAGGCATCGTAAGATTGCAGGACTTGACCGGTGTATTGATCGGCCCATACCCAAAATGCGTAGTCTTAGGGTATACAACGAGGAGAGAGCAATGGATTTTAAAAAGCGAACTTTAGCAAGTTTGATCGCGATAATGCCATTAATGGCGCAGGCGCAGTTTTCGCAAAATGATGTGAATAACTTTGCCAAAGAAACCACCCTGACATTTGCTGTGGTTGATAACTTTCATAATAAAGCCGCTGGTTTTTTAGGAACTATTACACTAAACAACCAATCTGATGTTGCACTTCCTGCAGGTGAAAGTGACTGGCAGTTGTATATTCACTCAGTTCGTAAGATCAGTACTGAGCTAGTTGCGGGTTTAAATATTGAACACGTAAATGGCGATTTACACCGCATTACCCCAACTAAAAACTTTACAGGGTTAGCTTCAGGTAAAAGCTTAGTACTTGAGTTTGACGCTCAAGTTTGGGTGGTTGCTTATTCTGACTTTATGCCACGTGCTTTTTTTGTCTCTGGTGATAATAAACCGGCTATTTTTGCAAATACTGACAGTGAAGATATGACCCAGTTTGTTGCACCGTTTGAGCGTGAAAATCAACTGCGCCGTTATAACGAGCCAAAAGATTTAACGGTATTAGTCACCCCACAAGTGCGTTTTGAGCGTAATCAACAAACGACAAGTCAAGTATCGCAACAAGACGCATTAAAGCGGATCATTCCAAAGCCACAAAAAGTAGAGTTTAATCGCGGCACTGCGACACTTGATAGCAGCTGGCAGATCACTTTCCAAGGTCAGTTAAAGAACGAAGTCATGGTGTTTATGCAAGATTTGCAAGATGACTATGGCCTGACCTTAAAAGCCCAGCCAGATCACATCAAACTAGCAAAAGAAAAACTGATCAGCTTAAAAGTAAATCCACAGTTGGCCGATGGTAAATCAGAAAGTTACACTCTTGAAATAGATGACGATCGTATTGAAATTGTTGGTAGTGATAATGCCGGTGTATTCTATGCCATGCAGAGCTTACTTAATCTACTCCCGGCAAATAGCCAAGGTATTGTAGACATTCCACAACTTGAGATTGAAGACAGCCCTCGTTATACCTGGCGTGGCATGCACTATGATAATGGCCGCAATTACCACGGCAAAGACGCTATGTTCAAATTAGTTGAGCAAATGGCGCGTTATAAAATGAATAAACTACATTGGCACTTTTCAGAAGATGAAGGTTGGCGCTTAGAAATTCCAGGATTACCAGAGCTAACTGATATTGGTGGTTATCGCTGTTTTGACCTTGAAGAAAAAGAATGTCTGTTAACACAGCTAGGAACCGGACCATTTAAATCGGGCTCAGGTAATGGTTACTTAACTCGTAGTGAGTTTGTTGAATTATTAAAGTTTGCTAAAGACCGCCATATTCAGATTATTCCAGAAATTGAAGGGCCGGGGCATGCTCGCGCATCAATTAAAGCAATGGAAGCACGTTATCATAAGCTTGCCGATGAGGCGCAACGAGTAGCCAAAAATAAGCTTGTTAATAAAAAGAATGCGGGGAAAGAGACTCAGCAGATAGATATCAGTGCTGCAACCCAGTATTTATTGAGTGATCCAAAAGACACCTCGGTTTATATGACGGTGCAAAACTACAAAGATAACTCGATGAACGTATGTATGGATTCAACCTACGCCTTTTTAGATAAGGTTACCTACGAATTACAACAAATGTACCGCGAAGCCGGTGTGCAATTGACTAACTTGCACTTTGGTGGTGATGAAGTAGGGGCCGGTTCATGGGTTGGCTCGCCAATATGCCAAGCAATGTTTGCCGATCCAAATAATGGTGTTGCCGGTGCCGCAGATCTTAAACCTTACTTTACACAACGTGTGGCCAAGTTACTTGAAAAACGCGGGATTTCGCCTGGCGCATGGGAAGATGGTTTAATGTATGACCAAACAAACCCATTTAAGCGCGACGAGTTTCCAAACAAAACCTTTACAGCAAACGTCTGGGACAATATTTGGGAGTGGGGTGTTGCAGACAGAGCTTATCGCCTTGCCAATGCTGGCTACCAAGTGATTCTATCGCATGGTACACACTTATACTTTGACCATCCTTATGAAGCTCACCCAGAAGAACGTGGGTATTATTGGGCAACTCGCTATACCGATACTAAAAAAGCATTTAATTATATGCCAGACGATGTGTATGCAAATGCAGATTACACCCGAACACGGGAGCCGATAGATAACCTTGAAGCTTTAGTTGGTCGTCCACTACCAAAATTAGAAAAGCCAGAAAACATCTTAGGTATGCAAGGACAAGTTTGGTCTGAAACTATTCGAACCGAAGATCAAGTATTGGCAATGATATTCCCGCGTATTCTGTCTGTCGCTGAGCGTGCATGGCATAAAGCACCATGGGAAGGCGAGCAGGTTGATCGTAAAAGCCAAGAAAAAGACTGGGCACAATTCTCTGCTGCAGTTGGTTTGAAAGAGCTTAATAAATTGGCCAATGCAGGCATAACTTTACATTTGCCGGTACCCGGTGGCGTGATTAACAATGGTCAGCTTGAGGTTAATACGCCATTTACATATTTAAATACCGAGTATAGTTTAGATAATGGCGCGAGTTGGCAGCAATATACAGCTCCGATCAGTGTTTCTGAACAGCAGTCTGTAGCATTACGTAGTAGCTTAGATAGCAAACTAAAAAGCAGAATTACTCATATAAATTAATATATTAGTAACTAATTACGTTTTGAAAGGGCCATAAAGGCCCTTTTTTGTGTCGTTGTAAAATAAATTGTTACTAGTAATATGGCTGTAATTAACGTAAAGTTTTATGGCAGCGCTGTCATTTTTGTTTCGACATTGTCATTTAAATGTCGCCAAGGTGTTATAAAATACAGCAACGCTAATCGTCGATTTAAGTTTTTTGAACTTAATTGCAATAAATAATTATAACGATAGCTCGCAACAAGAAGAAGTTTTATGGAAGCCACAGTGTCAAAAATAAATAAACAAAGTAATTTTATACCCATGGCCATTGTTGCCACTTTATTTTTTATCCTAGGTTTTGCAACCTGGTTAAATGGTTCACTAATGCCATACTTAAAACAAGTATTACAGCTGAGTCCATTTCAAGCCTCACTGATTTTATTCTCGTTTTATATAGCGGTGACGTTTACTGCTGTACCGTCGGCGATGATCATTCGTAAAGTCGGTTATAAAAATGGCATGGCACTCGGTATGGCAACCATGATGGTGGCAGGTTTATTATTTATTCCAGCTGCAAAAACTCAAGTATTTGTGCTGTTTTTATTTGCGCAGTTGGTTATGGGGGCAGGGCAAACCTTGTTGCAAACTGCAGTTAACCCGTATGTTGTTCGGATTGGGCCTGAGGAATCGGCCGCAGCACGTGTCAGCATCATGGGGATATTGAATAAAGGCGCTGGCGTAATTGCGCCAATCGTATTTACAGCGTTAATTCTAAGCGATTTTACTGGCCTTGTTGGTAAAGATTTATCACAAGCTGAAATTGATTCAATGGCAAATAGTTTAATTTATCCTTATTTATGGTTAGCGCTATTTATTGGTGCATTGGCATTTGCAGTGACAAAAATGCCATTACCAGAGCTTATTGATGATGAGGAGCAAGGTGCTAAAGGACAAGTAAAAGAAGCACTTTCTCACCCAAGCCTAGCATTAGGTGTGGTTGCATTATTCGTTTATGTAGCCGTGGAGGTGATTGCAGGCGATACCATTGGTACTTTTGCATTGTCGCTAGGTATTGAAAAATATAGTGTCATGACCTCTTATACAATGAGCTGCATGGTGTTAGGTTATATAGTTGGTATTGTGCTTATTCCGCGTGTTATTTCGCAGCAAGCAGCGCTAAGTGTGTCTGCAATTTTAGGCTGTGTATTAACACTTGCCGTGGTATTTAGCGATACTAGTTCAGTTGTGATCGCAACAGCGCTTGGTTTAGAAGTGCAATTACCAGATACACTATTGATGATAGCTGTGTTAGGATTTGCTAATGCTATTGTATGGCCTGCGGTATGGCCGTTAGCGTTGTCTGGGTTAGGTAAATTAACCAGTGTTGGTTCTGGCCTGCTTGTAATGGGCATCGCCGGTGGGGCATTTGGTCCTCTATTTTGGGGTCTAGCAAGTGGTGGTGTGGATTCTGCCGCGGCCCAGCAGGGCGCTTATATCGTAATGTTACCTTGTTATTTATTCATTCTTTTCTATGCTGTAAAAGGGCACAAGATGAAAAGCTGGAAGTAAGATTAAAGTTGAAAGGTTCAAGGTAAAAGTTTAGCTTTGTAGAACCTAGAACCTAGAACCTAGAACCTAGAACCTAGAACCTAGAAC
>NZ_JACJEZ010000103.1:0-4585 GCF_014164365.1 Pseudoalteromonas sp. SG43-6 | reverse complement strand
TTAGCAAGTTAGCAAGTTAGCAAGTTAATCAATGATAAACATCATCACCCTAATAATTGTTTAATTATTTTCAACCAAACCGATATAAATTTGTGTTGTAGGATCGACTTGCAAGCAAGTGATAAGGTTTTCTTTGATGAGCTCTAGCATAGCAATAAAGCTAACCACTACACCACTGCGGCCTTCGTCAAGAGAGAATAAGTCAGTGAAAGGAAGTTGCGTGCCGACTGTCGATAACTTTTGCAAAATTAAACTCATTCTTTCGCGAGTTGATAAAGCTTCAGCGGTTATTTGATGATGCTCAAAAGTTTTAGCTCGCGCCATCACATCACTGAGCGCAAATAGTAAATCTTTTAAATCAACATCCGGTAACAATTGAGCATGCTCGCTCTGCTCAGGCACTAACGCATGGGCAATAAAAATATCGCGGCCAACACGTGGAATATCATCAAGGTTCTGCGCAGCTAGCTTAAATTGCTCATACTCTTGTAAACGACGAATTAATTCAGCCCGTGGATCTTCTTCTTCCTCAAGCTCTTCATGTTTTGGCAGTAATAGTCGTGATTTTATTTGTGCAAGTAATGCCGCCATCACCAAATATTCACCAGCAAGCTCCAATTGAAACTCGGTCATCATTTCAACATAACGGACGTATTGTTCAGTAATGCTAAAAATCGACAATTCCAGAATATCTAACTTATGTTTTTTTATTAAATATAGTAATAAATCAAGTGGCCCTTCAAAGGTTTCTAAAATTACTTCTAGAGCGTCTGGCGGAATATACAAATCTTCCGGGGTATTCATTACTTCTTTGCCATGCAAAAAAGCCAGCGGCAGCTTTTGTTGCGCCGGCTCTCGTATTTGAGCTACATCATCAGTATGTAGTTCGTTCATGGTTTATCGGCGTAGTTATTCAAATGGAGCTGTATCGCCACAGCCTACACGCAGCACCTCAACAGTATCTTCTGACAGGTCGATTACTGTGGTTGCTTGCTCAGCTAAATAGCCGCCATGAATAATTAAATCAACTTGATTACCTATGCGATCACGTATCTCGTCCGGATCAGACTCAGTAAACTGCTCACCGGGTAAAATTAATGAACACGACATCAATGGCTCACCTAACTCGGCTAGCAATGCGCAGGTAATTGGATGTTCTATTACACGAATACCAATGGTTTTTTTCTTGTCGTTTAACAAACGTTTTGGTACTTCTTTAGTGCCTTTAAAGATAAACGTATAAGGCCCGGGTGTATTGTTTTTAATTAATCTAAACAGTTGGTTATCTACTCGTGCATAAGTAGAAAGCTCAGATAGATCACGACATACTAAGGTAAAGTTATGGTGTTTTTCAATACCACGGATGCGCTCAATACGCTCTTTTGCTTGTTTGTTACCTAAATTACAGCCTATTGCATAGCCTGAATCGGTTGGGTATACCACCACACCACCTTGTTTGATAATGTCGACCGCTTGATTAATTAAGCGTGGTTGTGGATTATCTGGATGAATATGAAAAAAATCACTCATTTAGTTCTCCTGTTTGCCCTTCCCAAGTTTGCCAAACGCCTTGGCAATCTTTTGGCAAATATAAGTTTTTTCCTAATTCTAGCCAACTAGTAGGAAAATGAAAATCAGATCCTTGCGAACACAGTAAATCGTATTCACGGCTCAATTCGCCTAAAAACTGTCGCTCAGTCGGTGCTTGTTGTGGTTGTGCAACTTCCATTGCATCGCCACCGGCATCTTTAAACTGACTCAATAATTTGCGCAGCCATTTATTTGACATTTGATAACGCCCAGGGTGGGCAATCACAGCAACGCCACCTGCGGCATGAATGGCGGCAATGGCGGTTTGCATATCACACCAATCGCTTGGTACGTAACCCGTTTTAGCGCGGCCAAGGTATTTTTTAAACACCCCAGGAATTGTGGTTGCAACGCCACGAGCAATAAGTGCTCTTGCATAATGTGCACGGGTAATTTGTGCATCTGCGGCAAGCTCTTGCGCTTGTTGATAAATGCCATCAAAGCCATTTTTCTCTAAACGGCGACCAATCTCGACAGCTCTATCAGCACGTTTTTGCTGTTGGATAGTCAATAAGCTGGTCAGTGTTGACTCGTTGATATCTACGTTTAATGCCACGATGTGGATCTCAAAACTTTCCCACTTAGTGGAAATTTCAACCCCTGATATCAAGGTTAATGGTAGAGATTCGCTTTCTATATATGCTTGTGCAGGTTTAACCGCAGCAGTGGTGTCGTGATCAGTGATCGCAAACACATCTATATTTTTTTCAACTGCACGCAATAATAATTGCTCAACAGTTAATTGCCCGTCAGAATGTGTGGTATGACTGTGTAAATCGTATTTTATCAAAAGAGAAGACTGCTCTTATTAAATGTGCGAAAGTTGTTATTAAGTATAACAAAATTTTTTAATAAATTGTTTTAAATAAATACTTGACACTAACGCCGTTGATACGGTTTACTGTAGTCACTTGAGACACAAATAGAACTACAACAATGATCAATTCAATCCAAAACACTATCTGGTGGTGGCACTCGTAAATTATCGGGTGACGAATTGTCGTGTCTAACACATTCTAAACCCGCTTATTGCGGGTTTTTTTATATTTAAATTTTAGGGTAACAAACATGAATAACGTAGCAACTCTTACACATCATTGGTGGTGGCGCCTGGTATAGCGGGACGGTAATGGTCTATCTGAAACATAGGTATCGTTATTCAAACCCCGCATAGCTTAGCTTGCGGGGTTTTATTTTTTTGAGGGAATGAGGTTTGATTTTTAGTCATATAACAACAACGCCAGGTGAAGTTACTAGCATCACCGAAGTGCGAGAATATATACATAGCCCATTGGCACTATATGGATTGCTTGATAAAGATAATTCATTACTGTTAGAGTCAGCAGAAATTGATTCTAAAGACAGTGTCAAAAGTTTAATTTTGGTAGATTGTGCACTAAAAATAATCTGCACAGGTAAAACAGTCACAGTAACGGCGCAATCTAATAATGGTCAGCAATTACTGCCTTATTTACAAACTAAATTAGAAAACTGCCATACTCAATTAAACAAGCAAACTCTCAGCATCGAATATCAAGGTATCGATCATAATATTGATGAAGCCTCAAAGCTGATTGCCGATAATGCTTTTAGTGCCTTGCGCTGTTGTATAAATAGTATCAGCAGCACCACAAACAATCCATTTTCGTTATTTTTAGGCGGTGTGTTTGCTTACGACATGGTAGCCAACTTTGAACAACTGAGTGATGTACCAGATGGAGAAAATAGCTGTCCTGATTACGTATTTTATTTAGCTGAAACCTTAGTGGTAATTGATCACCAAGCTAAAACCACTGAGCTGATTGGTAACGTTTTTAATGGCCCTGATGTGCATGCAAACTGTTTTGAAGTGGGTAAAAAGCTCGAACGTTTAAATACCTTATGCGACCAAGCCGATAGCTATAGTGCGCAGCAAAGTGCTGGCAGCAGTGACGTCAGTGTTGATATTAGTGACGAGCTCTATTGCCAACAGGTCAATAGTTTGAAAAAACACATTGTCGATGGCGATATTTTTCAAGTTGTGCCATCGCGTACCTTCTCGTTAGCTTGCGCCAACCCACTACATGCCTACAGCCAACTAAAAAAACAAAATCCAAGCCCGTACATGTTTTATATGCGCGACAGTGAATTTGCGTTATTTGGTGCCTCTCCTGAGTCAGCTTTAAAGTTTTGCGCTACATCACAACAAGTTGAAGTATATCCAATTGCAGGAACTCGCCCGCGAGGAAAGTTTGCTAATGGCCAAATTAATCCAGATTTAGACAGTCGTATTGAACTGGAACTGCGCAACGACCAAAAAGAGCGTGCTGAGCATTTAATGTTGGTTGATTTAGCACGAAATGACGTAGCTCGTATCAGTGTCCCGGGAACTCGCCACGCAAAAGAGCTATTAAAGGTCGACCGTTATTCGCAAGTAATGCATTTAGTGTCACGCGTTGTTGGCACATTAAAACCTCAGCTGGATGCCCTACACGCTTACCAAGCCTGTATGAACATGGGCACTTTAGTTGGTGCGCCTAAAGTCAGCGCGGCAGAGTTGGTAAGGCAAACTGAAGGTAAGCGCCGTGGTAGTTACGGTGGTGCGGTAGGTTATTTAACCGGTGACGGCGCCATGGACAGTTGCATTGTTATTCGCTCGGCTTTTGTTAAAAATAATACCGCGTATGTACAAGCCGGTGCCGGAGTTGTGTTTGACTCAGACCCTCAATCTGAAGCTAATGAGACTCGTGCTAAAGCACAAGCGGTTATTACAGCCATTCAATCGACGTACCAAGGACACTAAAATGAGTGAAAACATCAACAACTTAACGGACTTAAAAATCTACTTTTTAGATAATTTTGATTCATTTAGTTATAACTTAGTCGATGAACTTTCTATGTTAGGCAGCGATTTAGTGGTATATCGTAACAACATAGACGCGCAGGTGATTTATGACAAAATGTGTGCGGAAACTAAACCAGTGATTTTAGTACTGTCGCCGGGCCCAGGCACCCC
>NZ_JACJEZ010000102.1:0-5079 GCF_014164365.1 Pseudoalteromonas sp. SG43-6 | reverse complement strand
TTATGTCGCGGGGTAAACCCGCTGCTACGAATGCGTAGACTCGAATTTACTTGTGCAAAAATGAAAGGCAGGGCACTAATCAGCGGCTGTATTAGCGCCTAGCCAAACAACATCCATGTTGTTAAAGAGCGGGTAAATCAATATTGTTTAATAAGTTTGCTGTGCAGTGATAACGTCATCATCATTATTATCACGCTCAAAGTTCAGGTTGAACTGGCCTTGCCGTGTAATAGTAAAAATGGCGCGCGTCCATTTTTCTGGTTGGTGTTTAGTGGCATTCTCAAAAAGGGTGATGAATAAATCGACTATCTCGTCTGTCACGGTAATTGGCTGTTCACTAGAGTCATCGGCTTTTTTAAAGTGAGCTTGGCATTCAAGTAAACCTTTATCTTCGCAATTTAAAATGAGTTGGGCTTCAAGCCACGGCTCTTTTATTTGCTCGTAAAGGAACTGACCTAGGTGTTGTGGAACGTTTTTAATATCTGGTTGCATATGCTGTCCTTAGCATTATAAATGTCATAATTAGGGAGAGCTCCTTAATTCATGAGGGATTTTTAAATTACTTTATTTTTTCTAAATAATTTTCAAATTCAAGATTCCGATGCTTATTTGTTAATAGTTGATTGATTTTTAGCATTACGTCAATCTCTTTATCACTAGGATCGTTAAATTGTAATGAAATAAATGGAGCACGATGATCAAAAAATACCTTCGTAAGTTCCAATAGTACTCCATGGATTATCTCGCAAAAAAATTGAGTTATCTGCTCATCTGTTAGATCTTCATCATAAAGGTCATCAAATATTTCTTCTATCCTTTCATTAATGTCGTTAAATGCCTCATATTCGTAAAAAATATTATTCCACTCAGATACAGAGTATTTGATTATTAGCCAATCGCTTTCAGGAAATTTTTCTTTTTTCTTTTCCAAATAATCATTAGAGTTCCAAGAAAAGCCAAATGCACTAAAGCCTGAATCACAATGAATAGCTATTGAATTTATATCCTTATACTTGTGAATCAACTTTTTTAAGAGCGCTTTATAAATATTACTTAGATCTTCGACAAGTTGATTTTTTTCTTGTTCAAGATTCATATTGTTCTACCTTTCGATATTGTTGCCCATTGCTCTAATACTTTGAGTATCGCTTTTTTATTGCCCCGAGATGTATTCAACATTTCATTTAGTTGAGCCTGAGGCTCTAATCCATGCTGTCCTTTTATGAGAGGCGCCCAAGCAAAATTCTCCTTAGATAATAAAGGATTAATACCTACATCTTCAAGAATTTTCCGATTTGAAACACCATATTTACCACCTCCTTTCTTCTCTACTAAATGGTGAGCATGATTGGGAGGTCCGGGATATTTAGTTCCTGATATTTCTTCATAATATTTTTCCAATTGTCTCCCCACATGTTTTTACCACTTTTTAAAGAGCCGAAATATATAGCATCCTGTATTTCGTTTGAAGATAACCCTTCATTTGCAAGCTTTATTTTCCATGCTCTAAAATCTTTGCGTTTTAACGTAAAGAACTCATTGGCATACTTTTCAATTAATAAGCTATTAGAAAGCTGCTTATTTGCTTTGTTCTTAGCCCCCTTTAAATCATTCCCTTTCGGCGGCTCTAATTCATTGGCTACCGTCTTCTTCGGTTTGCCCACTACACCCGTGCTTGCCGGTGGCTCAAACTCATCGAGGGCTTTATTTACGCGATTGCCAATTTCTTGCGCTGCGTTTCTTACCCCTTGGTCTATTTGCGGGGTGACTTCATCAAGTTGTTTGACCATGGCTTGCATGCCGTCAATGGCCGAGTCTGGCAGTAGGAGGTCGTATTTCCAGCTGGTTGAAATATCTTGCAAGGTATCTCTAAAGCTTTTAATAATTGCTTTGACTTCACTGGCGGCTTGTTTGCCTAAGTCTTGCCAGTTTATTTTACGTAAATACTGAACAGGGTCACCTTTGCCTACTTTCGTTGGGTAAAGAGCCGGAATACTGCAATAGCGCCTTCCATCGATTCGTTGCTGTCATTGGCTTTATCATCAAATAATAATTCGTTGTGGGCTGCGGGGGAATTATGTCGTGGGGTAAACCCGCTGCTACGAATGCGTAGACTCGAATTTACTTGTGCAAAAATGAAAGGCAGGGCACTAATCAGCGGCTGTATTAGCGCCTAGCCTACCAACATCCATGTTGTTAAAGAGCGAGTAATTATTAATACGTTCAGTTTATTCTGGTTTTGGTGGGTTTACATTAATTAACCAATCAGGAATATACTCATTTTCAACGCTGAGCTGATAGCCTTTGACTTCTTTAGCGATAACAGCCATTGCGGTTAGTGGTATTGAAATGGCGCCACGGTCATTCCACATGCGCTCTTCATCACTGTAATATTCTTGGTGCAGTAATAAAGCTTTTTCCATGGTGCTGTTGTAGGCTTGCTCACCATTTTCGGTGAAAATCGCTTCGATAACAGAGACCAACGGCCACTTGAGACGACTGGCATACAAATACGCTTCATCAATAGGGTAATCATCCGGGTTAGAGGTGATATACGCTTGCTCTAGCAGGTGCGCTAAGTCGGCGCTTGGGGCGAACAGTCCTTTGAGTAAATCAGCTAAGGCATAATCAAACGGTTTGAGTTGATTGCCGTAATTAGAGTTTACAAACACCTCATTGTCGATGGTGGTTAAAAAATCTATGGCCTCTTGGTTGCGTACGATAATCGCGGCATATAAAGCAAGTAGCCAAACAGGGTGCTCTGCGTTTTCAGGGTTTTTCTTGCCAACCACCTCTAGGTATTCATCGTCATAAAAAAATGGAAAGGCTTGACCATCATTGGCGTTACTTTGGAAAATACCGAGGCCTAATTGCGATGCGCGTAGCAAGTACAGCCAGGCATGGTAGCTATTAGGGTTTTCAATGGCTTCCATTGGGAAAGTGTCTATTAGGTTTGTTTTAAAGCTAAAATACATTTGGTAGCCAGGGTTTTTCTGGATCATAGTAATTTCATCTTCTTGCAATCTATTATATAACTTGATTGCTCTTTCATAGCTTCTTTGTGCAAAGCTGTAATGGCTTTTAATCATCTAAAATAACTCCTTAAAATCCGATATCAAAAATAGACACATCAATGGTCTCGATTAAGCCATTGTCATTGGCTTTTTGTTGTATGCCAATATATTCAATACCCTGTTTTCTTTTTGCAATTCTTAACTCATCCAGCATATCTTCAATGCCTTCAACCTGCTCAGTAAACGCTTTTTCGCCGACTTTACCATAGCGAGGGTCTTTTGTGAGGCGTTTCATCTGCTCGGTATAATTATCAATCACAGAATCCATGTACTTGGCGGAGCCTTGCTGTGCACGTTCCTCTCCAGCTATTCTGCTACCCCATGTTGCATTACCGCCTTTGGCTTCCATGATAAGGACTTTACCATCTTCGATGACATACACTTGGTCAAACTCGCCTTGTTTGCCGTTACCGGGTAATTTGGTGTTTAACGGTTTGGCGTTAGGGTAATTTTGTTGTACGTAAATGCGTGCGGCTTCTTCACCTAAATCTTCACTGGCCAATCGCATGGCTTTTTGTGCATCTGTTAATGCTTTAGCGTCGCCTGCCAGTAATGCAGCGTCACGTTGTGCAACGGCTTTATTACGTGCTGTTTCTAATGTTTTTAAACGCTTTCTTGCTGCTGAGTCTAAGTTGCTGTGTTTAATTTTTAGTTTTTGTGAAATGGTGTTAAACACATCGATTTGGTCAGATACAGTAACTAACGCGCCATTTTCATAACGCAGTTTCGGTGGTTTACTCCCATCTATGCGCTGTATGATAACTTTACCGTCTGCATTGGTGTATGCACGGTAGTTGCCACGAATATCATCGGGAAGATTCTCTAATAAATAGTCAGCATGGGCTTTGGCTGACACCTGCGTGGTTACGCCTCGGTTGGTACCTGGTTGTAATGTCGCATCGGGTTTGTCAATGTGCTCAATTAATTTAGGTTGCTCAGGCGACACGGTATGCGAGGTGGTTTTGTTAAGTTGCTTGCGTTTGAGTATGTCGGCCATCTCGACTAATGAGCGATTCGCATTGACGAGATGCTTGGATTTACTTGCCGCAGAGGCTGCGGCTCCCGCACCGCCCGTTAACAGCGCTAATAATATCTCAAACGCCATAACACCGGTTAAACGTTGTTTATCAACGTAGGAATGCGCTTCAATATAGTCATACGGGAAGCGCGCTAATGCACTGCTGGTGTCTGCATCGTCCATTAAGGCAAGTAATAGTTCAAACGCCTGTGATAATGCGCTGGTTGTTTTTTGGCTAAAGGCTAAAATGGTTTCAAGTTCTTGTTTAACAGCGTGTTTATCACCACTTGCAACGGCGTCAATCATTCTAAAACAGGCCGAATACACACTGATATTGATATCAATCCCTAGTACGACTAAATCAGCGATACCCGTTACAAGGGATTTAGCGCCTTGATACAGACCCGTTGCTCTTGCGCCGGTTTCAATCATCCATTGGGTAAAAAAGTCTTCTTGCTCAAAAATGGCATCCCCAATCGCGGCTTGCCTGCGAATTTCATCAAGCATGGAGGTAAGGTGTTGATTGAATTCTTTGCGCAATTGAATAAGGCGTTGCTCATCGGCTTGGGTGGTTGCTGACAATGTCACTTGGCTTTTACCTTGTGGTAAATTAGCCAAGGTTGCTACGCCATTCGCCAGGGTGCCGGTGTGTTCAACACCATCATTATCAATAATATGGTAGTCAACACCTTCAATGGCAGAGCCATCATCGTAGAAGTATTCAAGTTCAAGCTGAGCGAGTGCGCCTGCAGATAGCGTATTGTCACTTAAATCAAACGCGGTGATTTGGCTAATACTCGCAGGACTTGAGGCACTTGGGCTACTAGCTGTTTGCGGGCTTTCTATATCGTAATCAACTGGTCCATCAAAGGTGACAATGTTGCTGTCGAGGGTGAGTATATTGGTAGCGATGATGGTGGCGTTGCCTTGGCTATCGAGTTTAATTTCGCCGCCGGCGTTATGAATGATTAAATCGCCTTGCCCAGA
>NZ_JACJEZ010000101.1:0-5472 GCF_014164365.1 Pseudoalteromonas sp. SG43-6 | reverse complement strand
ATTAAACTTCGTTTTCTTTTGCATGATTCCAACACCAAAGTAATTATTTTTTTGCATCAGGTTCCTTATGCAATTGCTAAATCAGGTGAGGCATTTTCAATTGGCTTTTCAAACGCATCAAAATCTATCGGTAACGTTAGACTTTCGTTGTAAATAAGTGTTGATGTTATTTCAACATCAAACACACTAATGTTCGGTGATTCAATTTCAAACTCATAGGTGGCTGCATTTAAGCTCAGGCTATTTTCATCAAATTCAGCTAAATACTCTTTAGTGCCTTCAACCCAGGTTGCTTTTTTATAAACATTTAACGTTGTTGGATGCCGCCATGAGTATTTTACATCTAAAAGCAACTCAGATTTACCCACTATGAACATTGGCAATTCAACTTTTACCGTATAATAATTGCGACCATCAAAAAAAGTAGGAGTATTAACAGTCACCTTAGGCGAAAACAATACGCTTTGGATATATTTAAAATATTGGTTTGGATCTGAGAAAGTGGGGTCATTGTGTCGCCATGTGACGATAAACCTAGGCAGCATATACCGCCTAGGTTTGAATTCCTTTTCAGATTTTTAAAGAGCAATCGCGTTTAAACACCCGCAATAATTTGCATTGCAAGGGTTTTCATCAGGCGTTTCCAATACGGGGGGTTGTCTGGTTGGTCTAGGCTTTCATCTACTGGCCACTTTTCCCACGGTTTGGTGATTTCTTTATTTGCCCAGCGTTTTGGGTTGGTGATGGCACCGTCAAAGTTAAAGCGATAAATATCGTTATCAAGCTGTTCTTCTATCTGCTGCATTTGTTTGTAGCTCATTAAACGCCAGTACTTTTCAGGGCGATTATTTTGCTTATCAAAATCCCGTGTTATCGGGTCTAAATGACGAAATGGCTCGATTTCTGGTGAATCAACGAGCGGTTTGCTTAAGTCCATAAAGCGCACTACGCGCTCCCATGTATACTTACAGTAGTTTGGGTTTTGTGGGTTGTCTTTAACCCGTATTTCACTAAATGCACCATGGTGGTTTTCATAATCTTTATGGGCAATATACATAGCATGGGTCACACCATGGCCCTGTGAATGGTTCGCTTTAGAATAAAACGCTTCTATATCCTCAAACGGAAAAGTCGAATGGCCATGCTCATTTTTTTCGGCATTATCAACCGACCACGTAAAGTTCACTGTTTGGTTTTGGCGATCAAAATATATTTCACGTTTTGGCAAGATATGACGCGCCAAAATGGGGCTGAAGTTGAGAAAGAAAAAATTCCAGCAAATAGTAAATAATAGAAAAGCCCATGGGTATTCCATATTGTCCATAATAAAAACCCCAAAAATAGCCAATATAGATACAAAACTACCTGTTGCCCCTAAAAGAATAGGACCTAATGTTAACCCTAGCGTCCAATCCCCCGCATTATGAAAACCCAAGTAGCGGCCTTCATTATCCAAGCTTTGAGGCTGTACTTTTTTATTATCCTCTTTTTCTAATAAAAATCGGACAATCATTAACCCTTTAGGTGAACTATACTCATACTTTTTTGAGGAAATATAGTGTTTAAAGTTCTGCGAATTTTCTATCATTCTTGCATTTAGTTTTGCAAATCTATATGAAATTGACATTAAAATCCTTTTCTATCCAAGCAGTGACTTACTGCTTGGGTTAAATCCTATTTATTTCTTTACTTAGCTATAAATCAATCATCAAAAATGAGGTGAATTTTTGCCACAGTGTTTTACCAAACTTTATCTCGCTTTCAGCTTTTATATCATCTGCATATTTCCACGGGAACTTAAATATATCCGGCGGTGTTAGCTTTCTGATAGGTTTACCCGTCAATAAGTTATTGAGCTGTTCTTCATCATTAAATTCATTAATGAGTAATAGTTTTTCCTCATTAACTCTCTTCTTGAAATGCTTATCGACCCGATACCAAAAATACTTAGGACGGCCATTCGCTTTATCAAATTCAGCGGTTGTTTTATCAAACTCACGGTAATATTCAAATTGTGGGATATCTGCTAAGGGTTCAGTTACATCCATGAAGTTTTGTAATAATTCCCAATGAATAAATCCACTGCTTATTAAGTTTGCTCCAGTCCTATCATAAGAAAAATCTCTCTGATAATGTAATAAAGTAATGCCTCTGTAAGGAAAGCCGCTTCCAGGATTATTTTCCACACAATAGTGAGCATTAAACTCTTCAAAAAGCAATTTATCTTGTGTGCTACTTTGTTCATTAGATATGGTTACAGAACCATCTTTACGATGAAATAAAACCCCTGAGGACACTCTAATCCGGATTGCTTTCCAAATAGTTAGATTAAATAATTTAGATCCACTCCAAAATATAAAAACAAATAAAAAAGATTCAAGCGCTAGTTCAATACGACCAAATAAAGTGAAAAAAAACGGTAGAGTAAATAAAAAAAACAAAATACCTAAATGTGCTATTATCCAAAAAAAGACCAATGAATCCGTTATCTTACTCCCTTTTGTAGGCAAATTAAGAGTAAAATCATCATTTCCTAAAACTTTTCTATAATATTCAGCTTTCCCTGATAAGTTATATTTATAAGCTGAATCTTGAAAACTATCAAAGCAATGTCCAAACACTTTACCTCTTGGGTATATTGCCTGCTTACTTTGGTAACGACAATACATAGAGTCACGCTCATCAGTCGCTATTTCATCTCTAAATTTTGCATCTTGCATACCTCTGTAAGCTGTGTCAGCATATTTTTCAAGCATATTCTCTTTCCTTTATTGTCCACGCCTTGTCTGGTATTTCTCCATCTTCCCAATCGTTACGCTCATCTATATCAACATAAGGCAAAGTGGTATTCTTATCTAGGCGGTACTGCACTTTTACTTTCCAATCAACTTCGAAATGTTTCGGCCACATGGATAAAATTGGGACAATATATTGAAACCCAGTAATAGCTCCTGATTCAGTGTTTTCTTTTTGGATTATTTGCCAATTTTTATGATCGTAAAGGAATTCCTGCTCAAAATGTACAACTCCTTCATCTTCAATTTGATATACCTGAACGAGAAGTTCCGATTGACCTAAAGCAAAGTTTGGTGTGTCTATATCAATGATTAATTGGCAATAAACCTAGGCAGCAATAGTGCCGCCTAGGTTTGAATTCCTTTTCTGATTGTTAAAGAGCTAAGGTCAGTTAACCGATTTGAAATCCTGAGTTTTTATTGAAAGTAGAAAGCTGCTTTTTAATGTGTTTTCCCACGGCTTACAAGTCAATCATTAAAAATGAAGTGAATTTTTGCCACAACGTTTTACCAAACTTGATTTCACTTTCAGCTTTTATATTATCTGCGTATTTCCATGGGAATTTGAATACATCCTGTGGCGTAAGTTTTTTAATAGGTTTACCTGTCAGTAAATTGTCGAGCTGCTCTTCATCATTAAATTCTTTTCTAAGTTCATCATCCGCTTTAGACATTTCTTTTAAAAATGACTTATCAACCCGATACCAAAAGTACTTAGGGCGGCCATTCGCTTTATCAAATTCAGCGGTGGTTTTATCAAACTCACGGTAATATTCAAATTGTGGAATATCAGCCAAAGGCTGAGTAACATTCATAAAGTTTTGTAGTA
Source organism: Pseudoalteromonas sp. SG43-6 (assembly GCF_014164365.1). Lineage (NCBI taxonomy): Bacteria > Pseudomonadati > Pseudomonadota > Gammaproteobacteria > Alteromonadales > Pseudoalteromonadaceae > Pseudoalteromonas > Pseudoalteromonas sp. SG43-6. Next base: position 1,848 of record NZ_JACJEZ010000101.1, on the reverse strand, counting down.
ACTCCCAGTGCAAAAAAGCGCAGGCTATTTGGTTACTATAAGTCTGCTCATAACGAATGTTTTTCTTATAATGCAATAATGTAAAGCCTCTGTTAGCAAAACCGCTTTTTGGATTATGGGCTACTTTATAGTGAGCATTGAACTCTTCAAAAGGGAGTGTATCAAAACTTTTTGCATCCTTAGTAGGTATTTCAACCATACCCGTTTTCCGATTAAAAATTGTGGCTAGATTAAATTTGAAACGAAAAAATGGCCAAATTAGCAAGCTAATTAACTTAGATCCCCCCCAGCAACTTGAAAGAATGATAAAAAAATCAAATGCAAGATCATATGCCCCCAAAGCAAGGGAAAATAACGGTAGAATAAACATAAAAAAAACAAAGAATAAATGTAGCATAGCCCAAGTAAAGTTTATCAAACCAATCATATTTGTAGCATTTGAAATTAATGCCAACGTCAACTTGTTCTTTCCTTTAGTTAAAATTGAACGATCATAGTCCGTTTGACCATTAATATTCCCTTTATAATAACTCTTTTGACTGCTATCAAAGCAATACCCGATTAAATCCTCCCTAGGGTAAATAGCTTGCTTGCTTTGATAACGACAATACATAGAGCCACGCTCATCAGTCGCTATTTCATCTCTAAATTTTGCATCTTGCTTACCTCTGTAAACTGTATCAGCATACTGCTCAAGCATATTCTATTTCCTTTATTGTCCAAGCTTTGTCAGGTAATTCACTGTCTTCCCAACCATTACGTTCATCAATATCAACATAAGGTAAAGTGGTATTCTTATCTAGGCGGTACTGTACTTTTACTTTCCAATCAACTTCGAAATGTTTCGGCCACATAGATAAAGCTGGGATAGCATAGACCTAAATTAACTAACGTTGTTAAGCTGAAAAATAAAGTCATCAATTTGCTGGTTATTTTTAGCAATAATAAACTTACCCTTATCGTACATCCTTAGTTCATAACAATTTAAGTCTAGTTTTTCTCCTTTATAAATCACCTCAACATTATTCATAAAGTACACTTTCCAATACGACTTATTGATAGTAACTAACTGTGTGCAACCATAAGTCAATAAAAAGCCAACCGTCGCAATTGGGCCTGAGTATAGTTGCCAAAATTGAGTCAACGACATATCACCTTGAATATAGAGATAATCAGGCCCTGTTAGTGACGTAAAAATTGCAGACAGTGTCAATAATGCAAAAGCAGCTGCTATGACAGTCCATATAGCCACATTCAAACTGGCGTTGAAGTGTGCCTTATAATTAGCCGTAAAGTTTACAACCGTGAATTTGCTTGGGATACTTTTGATTGTTGCGTTCATTTTTTCGTCCTTGTTCATGATTTCCCTCTTAATAATATTAAAATAGGGTATTTACGGCATACCGCAGGTTAGTTGCATAAATAACCGTTTGGCTTTGTATTCCGATTTAACGTTTCTTTTCTTTCAGGTTCAGAGATCAAGCGTTGCCTGTAATCAGGTATAAAATACTCACCACTTCACCAAGGGTTTCTCGTGGTATTTGGGTCGGCAAATTACAGCTAGAAAAGCGGCGTCACCTGATGCTTTATCAGGAAAAATAACAATACCGCTATCTACATAAGCTGCAAACTAAACCTAAAACAATTAAATGCATCACTTTAGGTTCAATTTTTTAAATTTTTAAAGAGCGATTTAGCTTTTAATTACCACACTTCCTGACGGTTAACTTGGCAATCTGCTGGGTCTAAATAGGGTTTTAACTCCTCAGGAAATCCGTGTTTTTCTGTTATATCTTTATCTATTTTGAAGTAGTGCTCTATTGATTGATATAAGTGTGTCCCAAGCGG
>NZ_JACJEZ010000100.1:0-5574 GCF_014164365.1 Pseudoalteromonas sp. SG43-6 | reverse complement strand
GAAGGTAAAAGGTAAAAGGTAAAAGGTAAAAGGCGCTAGGTAAACTAAGGGCTACGGGGTTGGCATGGGTGTTTGGATTTATTGTAGGCGGGGCTTTATCCACGCAGATTTATACCAATCGTGTTAAGTTACTGACCATTTATAGCGACAGATAAATACAGTGATAACAAGGCGTAAATTTTGACATGTAATTGTTCTACTTGAAAAAATTATAACGCAGTTAGCGCTTTATTTAGCTCGCTAGAATGGTTAAATATTTAAGTTGATTGGTATTAGTTAAAGTTTACGAGCGACGAGTTGTGAGACGAAGGTTAAGGTTGATTGTTGTAGCAGCGGGTTTACCCCGCGTTTTTTAGTGGAGGTGCGTGAGGTAAGCTCCCGCCTACAGGTATAGAAAACCTTGCGATATCAACTGCAAGGCTTTTAATTCCTAGAACCTGATACCTTTACAAATATTCAAATACCTTAATAACGCGTTCTACACCCGATACATTACGAGCAACGCTTACAGCGGTGTTTGCTTCTGCATCTGATACTAAGCCCATTAAAAATACTTCGCCATTCTCAGTTACTACTTTGATGTTGTTGCTACTGATGTTGTCGGTGGTAAGTAATTGTGTTTTTACTTTAGAGGTTAACCAAGAATCATGGGTCTGGGTGCTCATGCTAATGTTAGAGCCAATACGAATTTGGTTATGTATTTTGCGTATAGCAGGTAAGCCCTCAATCGTACGCTGAGCCTCGTCTTTCATTTCTTGAGTTGCAACCTGGCCTATTAACAATACAATGCCGTTAACGCTAATCACGCTGATGTTGGCATGATCAGCAAGGCGAGGTACATCGTTTATTGCGACCCCAGCTTTGATTTCGATATTACTATCATCGATTTGCGAACCAAGAGTACGACGATCGTTGGCTGCGGTAACGGCACCAGCGGTACCTGCAACAACTGCAGCAGCGCAGCCTTGTAATAATAGTACTGTACTAATAACAATTAGAGATTGTTTCAACATTAGCTTTCTTCCTGTGGGAATAGGGTCAAGTCGACGAGTTCACTTAAACAATGAAGATTAACCAAGTGAGATTCTATGATGCGGCTCGGACGTTTTGACGGAACACGAATTTCGACATCATTGGCACCGAGTAAACCTACTAGCTCACCGCCGTCATCACCAACCATAACAATAACTTTCATGTCTTTGGTGAGTGCGGCTTCGACTGCCGATATGATGTTTTTTTCGTTGCCATTGATTGCTAAAACCAATAGTAAGTCACCTTGTTGAGCAAACGCTCGTACTTGACGGGCAAAGGTTTCTTGGTCGTCACTTTGGTTACTTGGACCAAGATTGATATGTTCTTGTGATAGCGCAATTGCCGGTAAACAAGGACGTTCGGTTTCGTAGTAGTTGATCAATACGCCAGCCATATGTTGGGCCAGCATGTGGCAGCTGGCAGTACCACAACAAATCAACTTATTACCATTGATTAGGCTCTGCGCTATGGTAAATGCAGCGGCTTCTAAGGCGCTAGGAAGTACTTCACCGGCGGCTATTTGCACCTGAATGCTTTCTGTAAAAATCTCTTTTATAGTATCTTGCATATTAAAATACGTTTTTTATCCAATTAAGTTGTTGCGATGTGTCGCCAGTTATTGCGACAAAGTCGATTCTTATTGCTTGATCACTAAGCTTTTTCGTTGCTAAATAATGGTAAATAGAGCGTTTTAAACGTTCTTGCTTTTGTTTACCTAAAGCGTGGATTGCTCCACCTTTAACATAGCTACTGCGAAATTTCACTTCCACAAACACTAGCGTGTTGCCATCGCGCATTATTACATCTAGCTCCCCGTAGGGGCAGTTATAGTTACGCTCTAACGGGATCAACCCTTGCGTTACTAAGTATTTTTGCGCTTGAAGCTCGTAATACTGGCCTTTTTCTCGGCTATTTTGCCACAGTTGTTTAAACCACGACATCACAACATCCTTGTTTTATATTGCTTTTAACTACTCACTGTGTGTCAGGCTGGTAGCTGATTGCATAAATAATGGTAACGGCGCTGATGTTGCTAGCTGTACCGCTTGGATTTGTCTATTTTTGTATTGCGCCCAATTAAGTTGGCGATTAATTTGCCCATCACTGGTAATACTCAATTGGCCAGTTAAGCCATTAAATCGCTTACCGGGGAGCATACTCAATTGTGTGATATTACTTAGCATAGCAACTGAATCATAGGCCATGGCAAATAAACGCTGACTTATATCAGCCTGTTCTGGCCACAGCGAATTATATTGCTGGCGTAAGGCATGATCTTTTATTTGCCCACTAAGCATCCATGGTAACTCGGTAAAATACAAACCATCGAGATCGCCTTTATCGGTGCTATCGATTTGCTTGCTATGACTTTTTGAACTGGCATACAGTGGAATGCGATCAGCAAAGGTACTCACATTTACATCTAAATAAGGTTTAATCAAGCGAGTTTCGATAGCATCACCGAGAATATAAATAACATCAATATCGCGACGAGAGCGAGTTTCACTCTCTACTTCTTGTCTAAATAATGACTTAACGGTCGCAATGCGTTCTTTTGATTTATCTACTTCGAGCAGGTTAACAATGGTTGTTGGCATATCTTTTTTATCGTTATAAAGCCCAACTTCTGGTGTGGTTTCACTATAGCGTTGCCATTGTCGGTTGAAAAAATCAACTAAACGCTGGCCTGAACTATTATTTGGCGCCAGCAGCATAGGTTTTTGATAACCAGCCGTTAAAAAGTGCTCAAGTGCTTGCTGTACTTCGTGCTCCGGGTTAAGCGCAAAGAAGTAATGCTGAGGAGACTGGCGCTCACCATCAAAGGTATTTAAGTGCAAAACTGGGTAATCTTGTAATGCTTTGCTTGCAACTAGCTTATCGATACTCGTTTTGAGTAACGGCCCAATTATAAAGTCAGGATTAATTTCGAGCAGTTTTGCAGACAGCTCAGCAGAACTAAGCATTTCATCAATAAAAATGGTTTCAGCAATAGATGTACTATCTAGTGCCGCTAACACGCCAGCTTTTAAGGCATCACCTAAGCGTTCATTAGCACCTGATTGGGGTAATAAAACAACTAAGCGCTCAATATTCAGTGGTTCAGCAGCAATTAACTCAGCGTCTTTTTTTGGCAACACGGCGATTGCTGGATGACCAGGGTAACGGCGTTGCCAATTATTAATTGCTTGATCAAGCTCAACTGGAGCACCTAAATATACTTGGTGATAGAGCGCTAAGTTTACCCAGCCTTGTTGTATCACTGAGCCGCGATTAAAGCGCTCTAAAGCATACGATGATAATTGTTGTAAATTTTGCCACAGGTCTTTGTTGAGCTGTGGAATCGTTAAGTTATTTTTACTGGCGGTTTCAGAGGCACGAAAGAAGTAGGTCATCGCCTCTTTAGGCAAGTTTTGTGATGCATACACACTGGCGGTTAAATATTGATGCCAAGCAAAATGCTCCGGTTGAGTCAATTGATTGTCTAAACTGGCTAGCATCTCAAGAGCCTGAGTACTCTTGTTTTGTTGCATTTGCGCAAAAGCGATGTACAGTTTATTTTGCACTTGGTCGACGCTTGGAGTACGTTCTAATTCAGTACTAATTTGCTCTAACAGTGGCCATTGTTGCTCTGCGATCGCAGCATCACGCGCACTATAAAGAAGTTGGATTTTATCAGCGCCTTGGCGATTTAAGGCTAGTTGGTACATAGATTGTGCGTCAGTCGCTTGAATTTGTGATGCGCTATTAGCTGAACTGAGGTTTTCACTGGTTTTAGTCGGTTTTTCGGTTGTACTACAGGCCGATAACCCTGACAATATGATTAATAGACTAACAAGTTTAAGTCGCACAATGATTTCCCAATACGTTAACGCGATTTGCTTATATTACTGACTGACGCAGGAGACCTCAATGTTAAATGAGGAGAATTCACAGAAAATCGGCACTCTTTACATTGTAGCCACCCCAATCGGCAATTATGACGACTTAAGTCAGCGTGCAATCGCGACTTTATCGCAAGTTGACTTAATCGCTGCTGAAGACACGCGCCATACCGGTAAGTTGCTAAGTCACTTTGGCATTAAGGCAAAAACCTTTGCTTTGCACGACCATAATGAAAAGCAAAAAGCGCAACAAATTATTGATCAACTTAATCAAGGTTTAAATATAGCACTAGTTTCGGATGCAGGCACGCCGCTAATTAGTGACCCTGGTTATGCGGTTGTTAATTTATGCCGAGAGCAAGGCGCACATGTCACCCCCATACCAGGAGCATGCGCCGCCATAACAGCTGTATGTTGTTCAGGTTTACCAACAGATCGTTTTCAGTTTATTGGTTTTACCCCAGCAAAAAGCAAAGCTCGCCAAGACTTTTTTATTGAAGCGGTTAATTCCAATATAACCAGCATTATGTATGAAAGTACCCATCGCATTATGGCAAGCCTAGATGACTTAGAGATTGCCCTTGGTAGTGAGCAACAAGTGGTATTCGCTAAAGAGCTAACCAAAACGTTTGAAACGTTTTTTAATGGCACAGTCAGCGAACTCAAACAGTTTTTAACCGACGATCCCACCAAGCAACGCGGTGAAATAGTGCTTATGTTGCCTGGTAATCCAAAGCAGGTTGATGATATTCCGCCAGAAGCACGCAAAATGCTGGCATTGCTTGAGAATGAAATGCCAATGAAAAAAGCCTGTGGAATTGTCGCTGATTATTTTGGCATGAAGAAAAATGCCCTTTATAAAACAATTATTGACGAAAAAGGCTAAATCTTTACTGCACATACAACCCAGCTCAGGTATACTGCGCGCCGAGTCAGCCAAGATGATCGCTGCCTGCAACGAAAATGCGCAGGGGGAGGAAAGTCCGGGCTCCATAGGGCAGGGTGCCAGCTAACGGCTGGGGGGCGTGAGCCTACGACAAGTGCAGCAGAGAGGAGACCGCCAATCTTCGGATTGGTAAGGGTGAAAGGGTGCGGTAAGAGCGCACCGGGCCACTAGCAATAGTTGGTTGCAAGGTAAACTCCACCCGGAGCAAGACCAAATAGGGTTCTATCATTTTAAATAATGAACGCGTGGCCCACGTGAGAACCGGGTAGGTTGCTTGAGCCATAGAGCGATTTATGGCCTAGACGAATGATTATCACTTTCTTCGGAAAGGACAGAACCCGGCTTATACGGCTGACTCACTCATTCAATAAAAAAGCCCGCAGTTAACGCTGCGGGCTTTTTTGTGTCTGTAACAAGCTATCAGATTTTAGCCGTCAGAGCATAGAAATAAGTCGATTAACAGATCATTTCCTAGCTTTAAAATCAAACACAACGACTTAAAACTAAGAACGCAAATGTTTAATTTAGCTTGGCTTTTTAGGGTATGCAGAACAAGCCAAAAACCATATTTTATATGAAATAACAGCGGTGCGTATTCTCATGACTTTGATCACCGATTCTCATCAGCTTTGATCACCTGATTTATCATTTTGTAGAGCCGTTTTTAAATTAGCTTAACTGATCATCATCAGTCAATTTATTTAACTGTTTTCG